>CACACV010000010.1 GCA_902531025.1 uncultured Pelagibacteraceae bacterium
ATAACCTGCAAGATGTAAGAGATTTAAAAAGAAGAACACATGCAAATAGATTAAATGGTATTGATGCAGTTTGGTTAAATACAGAGCAAGTTAAAAAATTTTGTCCTATTATAAACACATCTCAAAATATTAGATACCCTGTATTAGGTGGAACTTTACAAAAAAGAGCTGGTACTGCTAGGCACGATGCGGTTGCATGGGGTTACGCAAGAAGTGCAAATGAGATGGGGGTTGATATAATTCAAAATTGTGAAGTCAAAGGTATTAAAAGAAATGGTGACGTGGTTGAAGGATTAGAAACAACAAAAGGTTTTATTAAAACAAAAAAAGTTGGAGTTGTTGCGGCTGGTCATTCAAGTGTGATAGCTAATATGTCGGGCCTAAGATTGCCACTAGAAAGTAAACCATTGCAAGCTTTAGTTTCTGAACCAGTAAAACCAATTATCAATACTGTGGTTATGTCTAACGCTGTTCACGCTTATGTAAGTCAATCTGATAAAGGTGAATTAGTTATTGGAGCTGGTACAGATGCTTACGTTTCTTATACACAAAGAGGAAGCCATGATGTAGTTGAAGGTACCTTAAAAGCAATTCTCGAGCTTTACCCTATTTTCAGTAGAATGAAAATGTTAAGACAATGGGGAGGTATAGTTGATATTTGTCCTGATGCTAGTCCTATAATAAGCAAAACAAGTATCAAAGGTTTGTATTTCAATTGTGGTTGGGGAACTGGTGGTTTCAAAGCTACTCCTGGATCTGGAGACTTATTTGCTCATACAATTGCAAATGATGAACCTCATAAATTAAATGCAGCATTTAATATTAATAGATTTATAAGTGGTGATCTAGTTGATGAACATGGTGCAGCTGCTGTAGCTCATTAATGTTTATAATCAATTGTCCTTATTGTGGAGGTAGAGATCAGAGTGAATTTTCTGCTGGTGGAGAAGCTCACATTGAAAGACCAAAACAACCAACTGAATTAAGTGATGATCAATGGGCAGAATTTTTATTTATGAGAAAAAATGTAAAAGGAGTACAATTTGAAAGATGGAACCATGCTCATGGATGTAGAAAATGGTTTAATGTTGTGAGAGATACAACAAATGACAAAATTCATGCCGTTTATAAAATGGGCGAAAAACCACCTATAGAATAATTAATGCCAAATTATAGAATTAAAAAAACTGATCACATAGACCAAACACATAGAATATCATTTAAATTTGATGAAAAAACATACTTTGGTTTTAAAGGAGATACTTTAGCATCAGCTCTTCTTGCTAATGGAATTCATTTAGTTGGTAGAAGTTTTAAATATCATAGACCACGAGGGATAATGACCTGTGGATCAGAGGAGCCTAATGCGATATGTCAGATTAATGGAAATACAGATCTAACTGAACCCAATGTAAGAGCTACAGAAATTGAATTATACGAAGGTTTAGAAGCAAGTAGTCAAAATTGTTGGCCAAATGTCAACTTTGATATAGGTGGAATAAATAATTTTATATCAGCTTTTATACCAGCGGGATTTTATTACAAAACTTTTATGTGGCCTAAAAGTTTTTGGAAAAATATTTATGAACCATTAATTAGATTATCTGCAGGATTAGGTAAATCCCCTACTCATCCAGATCCTGATATATATGATCACAAATATGTTCATTGTGATGTACTGGTTATTGGTGGAGGTATATCAGGAATTATAGCAGCTAAAATAGCAGCAAAAAATAATTTAGATACAATTTTAATAGATGATAAGAATACTTTGGGCGGATCTACTATATTTCAAAATAATGAAAGTTTTAAAATTAATGATGAAAATTCAAAAGATTGGTTATTAAACGAAATTAAAGAGTTAAAAAAATTAAAAAATTTAAATATAAAAACAAGAACAAGTGTCGCTGCCTATCATAGCTACAACTACCTATTAGCGAAAGAAAATTTAACAGATCATTTAACAAAAATTAAAAGATTAGGTATAAGACAAAGATTATGGAAAATAAGAGCAAATAAAGTAATAATTGCAACTGGTGCAATAGAAAGGCCTCTTGTTTTTAATAACAATGATAGACCGGGAATAATTTTAGCTAACTCTGTAAACAAATATTTAAATTTCTATGGGGTTACATGTGGAAAAAATAATTTCATTTTCACAAATAACGATAGCGCTTATGAAACTGCACTGTCTTTATTTGAAAAAGGAATATCCACAAAGATAATTGATATAAGAAAAAAAACTAATTCAAAAATAGTTAAACAAGCAGAAAAATTAGGGATAAATATTTATTGGAATTCTACTGTTACAAATACATTCGGTTATAGAAAAATAAATTCTATAGAAATAATGAGTTTATCTGATGATGGTTCAAACGTTATTGGAGAAAAAACCAAAGTAAGTTGTGATTGTTTAGCAATAAGTGGGGGTTGGACACCGATGGTTCATATGCATACTCAGTCTGGTGGTAAACTTAATTTTAGAGAAACTGATCAAGTCTTTTTACCAGAAGAAACAAACTCAGATCATATAAGTGTTGGTTCTTCTAATGGTGATTTTGAGTTAGATGAAATAATTAAAAATACTAATGAAAAAATTAAAGGTTTATTTAATCTTGAAGAAACTGAATTTGAAAAAACAAATGTAAATTGCTCAAAAGAGTTAGACAAGAAAAATATATGGTTATTACCCAATAAAATAACATTGGGCAAAACAAAATCATTTGTTGATTTTCAAAATGACTCAACTGCAAAAGATATAAAGTTAGCTCTTAGAGAAGGCTTTAGGTCGATAGAGCACGTCAAGAGATATACAACCACTGGAATGGCAACAGATCAAGGTAAATTATCTAATATGCATGCTCTTGGTATAATTGCTGAAACAGCTGGTGCAAAAATGGGCACTCTAGGCACAACAACTTTTAGACCACCGTTTACTCCATTAACGTTTGGTGCAATAGTTGGAAGAAATGTTGGAGATTTCTTTGATATAACAAGAAGAACACCAATACACGACTGGCACTTAAAAAATAAAGCTGAATTTGAAAATGTGGGTCAATGGAAAAGAGCTTGGTATTACCCAAAAGATAAAGAGAATATGCATCAGGCTGTTCAAAGAGAAAGTAAAGCGGCTAGAGATAGCGCAGGTATACTCGATGCTTCAACACTTGGTAAAATTGATATTCAAGGATCTGATGCATCTGAATTTCTAAATCGAGTTTACACAAATGCATGGTCTAAATTAGCAATAGGAAAATGTAGATATGGTCTAATGCTTAATGAAGATGGAATGGTTTATGATGATGGAGTAACAACACGTTTAGGAGAAAATCACTTTTTAATGACAACAACGACCGGCGGAGCTGCAAATGTTTTGTCAAAACTAGAAGACTATTTACAAACAGAATGGCCAGAGCTTGATGTTTTTTTAACATCTGTAACGGATCATTATTCAACAGCAAGTATATGCGGACCGAATTCTAGAAAAATACTAATAAAATTATTCCCAGAAATTAATTTTAATGATGATACTTTTCCACATATGTCATTTAAAAATTCAACTTTAGATGACGTAAATTGTAGAATTATGAGAATAAGTTTCACTGGTGAACTTAGCTATGAAATTAATATAGAGGCAAAGTATGGCAAATCTTTATGGGAAAAATGTATAGAAGCTGGAAAAGAATTTAATATAACACCATATGGTACTGAGACTATGCATTTACTTAGAGCTGAAAAAGGTTTTATTATAGTTGGTCAAGACACAGATGGAACAATGACACCTATTGATTTACAAATGGATTGGATTGTTAGTAAGAAAAAATACGATTTTATTGGAAAAAGATCTTTATACAGAAGTGACACTATCAGAGAAGATCGAAAACAGTTGGTTGGTCTTTTAACCGAAGATCCAAAAGAAGTTTTAGAAGAAGGTGCACAAATTGTTTCCAATTTAAACAATAAACCACCTGAAATGCTTGGTCATGTTACATCGAGTTATTTTAGTCCAAATTTAAAAAAATCAATTGCACTAGCTGTTCTAAAAAATGGAAAAAAAATGAAAGGAAAAAAATTAATTATTCCTATGGAAAATAAAAATATAAATGTAACTGTTTCGGATTTTATTTTTTTAGATAAAGAAAACAAGAGATTAAATGCTTAAAGTTAATTATCCAAAAATAGAAAATAAGACTTTTAATGATTTAGAGATCGCTCTATCGGAAAGAAAAATTAAGATTAACATTAGAGGAAAAAGTAAAGATTTTTTTACAAAAATTGGTAAAATAACATCATTAATTTTACCATTAGAAGCAAATACAAGTTCATCGAACGAGAAGTTTAATGCTTTGTGGTTAAGCCCAGATGAATGGATGATATACTTTGATGGAGAGGATAGAAATGTTATTTTTAATGATTTTTTTAATGAAATATCAAAATTAAATTTTGGAGCCATAATTGATGTCTCTGATCAATGGGTTTGTTTGAATCTTAAGGGTAGCAAAACTTTTGATTTATTATCATCGAGCTCACCTTTCAATTTTAATAAGTTTAAGAAAAGTAAAAACAATGTCACACAAACAGTGGTAAATCATACGGATGTAATAATTCACCATAAAGAAGTTAATAATGTAAATCTTTTCGTAAGGAGATCATTTTCAGAGGATTTATGGCTGTGGATTAACGACAGCGCTAGATTTGTCTAATCTTCTTTTTATATAATAAGTAACAAAAGATAAAAGAAGCATTGATATAGACCATTGAAAGATGAACCATAACCAAAAAAAAGTATCATAATCTGCCGACAAATATTTTGCTAAATAAAATACACATATTGGTACTAGCACATTTCTTAACATGTTATTTATCATTGCATATTCTGATTTCTTCAACCCCATAAAAAATCCGTTAGATAGGAAAAATATTGGGTAAGCAGGTATAATAAATGCTGCAATTTTTAAATATCTACTGCCATAATCAATTACAATAATATTGTCGGAAAAGAATTTTGGAATTATATCTGCTGTTAAATAAACTAGTATTCCTGAAAAAATCATAATTACAATACCATATTTAATTGAGGTAAAATATGTATCTTTAACTCTGATAAATTGATTAGCTCCATAATTTTGAGCAATTATTGTAATTATAGCAGTATTTATTCCTAGTATTGGTAGTAAAACAACTTGTTCAATTTTTGTAGCAGCGCCATATCCAGCTACTGCCAATTCACTTGTTAGGCCTATGTATGTAAATATTAAAGTAGCTGCTACAGCATATCCACATATCGCGATTGAAATAGGCATAGATTGAAAAAAAATATTTTTAAGATAATACAGTTTTAAAACAAAAAATTCTCTTGTAATTTTCCCGACTCTGCTGTTTTGTGTAACTTTAAAAGTAATAATTAAAAAAGCAATTAATTGAGCAATAATTGTTGACAAGCCAATTCCTGTCATTCCCATAGCTGGTATAAAAAGAAAGCCCCAAATCAAAATTGGATTTAAAATAATATTTAATAAAAAACTTAAAACTAAAACATTCCTATAAGTTTTTGTATCACCCTCAGCATGTAGTAATGAGTTCAAAGACACTACAAGAAAAAATAAAAATGAACCATAAAACATGATATTGGTATATTGCAGTCCAAGATTTGTAATCTCCTCACTTGATCCCATTAAATAAAAAACTTTTTCAGAAAAATATAATCCAATACAAGTAATAAAGATTGATATTAATATTCCATAATAAATAATATGAGTAAAATAATATGAAGCTTTCTTATCAGCTTTTTCACCAATGCTATTGCCTATCAATGAGGTGCCGGCTACCGTAACACCGATTGAAGTTGCAATGATTATAAAATAAATAGGAAAAGATTTGGTTAATGCAGATAATGCCTCTGGTGAGAGTTTGCCGGCATAAAAGGTATCAACTATAGTATAAAGTGTTTGAAAAAGTGTACCAACACTTGCTGGAATTGCTAATTTTTTAACTAAGGCCTTAATATCATCGGTAAGTATATTCATTATCTATCAATACTTCTTTTAAATTTATATTTATTTTTAGATGTAACTATTTGCCGATGACGCATAGTAAATCTTTCAATTTGATCTTTTGTTAAGTTGTCATAGCACTTAGGACAAGATAATCCTATTTTATATTTTGGAGATTTTTTTTCATTATTATTTATCGGCATTCTACAACCATTACAAATTGAGTAGTTACCAGTTTTTGTATTTTTTTTAATTGTAACCCTATTATCAAAAACAAAACATTCACCTACCCAATTACTTTTGCTAGGCTTAGTTTTATTAAAATAATTAATAATCCCACCTTTTAGCATATATACATTTTTAAAACCTTTATTATCAAGGTAATTTGACGCTTTTTCACATCTTATACCTCCTGTACAAAACATTCCAACTGTTTCATTTTTTTTTAAATTTGTTAAATAATTTTTAAAATCTCTAAAATTTTTTGTATTGGGATTGATTGCGCCTTTAAATGTCCCAATATCATACTCAAAAGGTTTTCTTGCATCAATGATTTTAATATTTTTTTTATTTAAAAATTTATCCCATTTTCTTGGTGTCAGATAATTTTTTTTATTTTTACCTTTAAATTTATATTTTTCATTAATTGGAACAACTTCATTCTTTATTTTAACTTTTAGTTTTAAAAAAGGTATAAAGTTAGAAAATAACTTATTTTGCGTATCAAAATTTTTAATAGAAATAATTTTTTTTATGTATTTAGATAATATAGAAATATCTTTTTTTTTGCCAGCTACAGTACCATTAATTCCTTCTTTTGTTATAATGACCAGGCCTTTAACGTTATTCTCATAAATTTTATTAAAGATTAATTTTTTCAAAGTTTTAATCTTATTTAATTTTTTTAATTTATAAAATGCAAATATTTCAATCATTTATTTCCAACAGACTGTGAAACCGTCACCCAAAGGTAAAATATATTTATTAATTTTTTTTTTTTGAATGTAATTATTAAATTTTTTTATTTTTTGAGTTAGTTTGTCATTAATTTCCGGATTTGATACTTTACCTTTCCATAAAGTATTATCGATAAGAATAAGACCTTTTTTGCTCAAAAGTTCAATTGCAAAATTAAAATATTCTATATAAGATTCTTTATCAGCATCTATTAAAATTAAGTCAAACTTTTTTTTATTTTTAAGTAATTTTTTTAATGCATAAATTCCATTATTTGTTTCAATGTAAAATTTATTATGCATATTGGCTTGTTTAAAAAAATTTAAAGCTATATTGTTAGTTTTGATATCTTTGTCTATAGCGTATATTTTCCCATTTTTTGGTAATGATAATGCCATTGATAATGAGCTATAACCTGTAAACGTTCCAATTTCTAAACAAGATTTAAATTTATTCACTTTAATTAAAAATTGTAAAAAGTTAGCTTGTAAAATAGATATTTGTAATCTTTTAATATTTCCTAAACTTTCATTATATTTTAAAATTTTTTTTTGGATTGGATGTAGTCTTTCTGTATGAGAAAAAATATAGTCGATCATATTTTGATCGATCGGAATATTTTTATCCATTTAATTTTTCTTTTAAAATTTTATTAATTAATTGAGGATTTCCTTTACCTTTGCTTTCTTTCATTGCTTGACCAACAAAGAATCCAAAAAGTTTATCTTTTCCTGATTTATATTCTGTTACTTTTTCTGCATTATTCTTTATAACTTTATTAATTAACTCCTCGATAGCTTTCGGGTCGCTTTGTTGTTTTAACCCTTTTGTATCAATGATTTTTTGAGGATCTTTATCTCCATCTATCATTTCTTCGAATACTGTTTTGGCTATCTTTCCAGATATTGTTCCATCTTTAATTAAATTTATTAATTTTGATAAGTTTTTTGCACTAATTGGACTCTGAGATATATCAAGATTTTTATCGTTCAAAACTGCAAATAACTCACCTGTTATCCAATTAGTGGATAACTTAACATCTGCCTCTTTAATCACTTCTTCAAAATATTTTGAAGTTTCTATATCAGAAACCAATATAGTTGCTTCGTATGGTGTAAGTTTAAACTTTTCAATAAATCTTTTCTTCTTTTCATCTGGCAGCTCAGGTATTTCAGATCTAATATTATCAATAAACTTATCTGATACTTCAAGAGGTAATAAATCAGGATCAGGAAAATATCTATAATCATGAGCATCTTCCTTTGATCTCATAGATCTTGTTTCATTTTTTTTTGTATCAAATAATCTTGTTTCTTGATCAATAGATTTTCCATTCTCGATCAAATCAATTTGACGATTTGCTTCATGTATAATTGCCATTTGCATGAATTTTATTGAATTAACATTTTTTATTTCACACCTAGTACCAAATTCAGTCGCACCCACCTTTCTAACTGAAACATTAACGTCTGCTCTTAAAGATCCTTCTTGCATATTTCCATCGCATGTACCTAAGTATCTCATAATTGATCTTAATTTTTTTATATAAACATTAACTTCATCTGGAGATCTTAGATCAGGTTTGCTTACAATCTCCATTAACGCTACCCCTGATCTATTTAAATCAACTAAAGTATTATTTGGATCAATATCATGAATGCTTTTTCCTGCATCCTGCTCTAAATGTAATCTTTCAATACCAACTTCTTTTTGACCATTTGGCATATCAAGAATAACCTTGCCCTCGCCTACTATGGGATATTTGTATTGTGATATTTGATAACCTTGTGGAAGGTCAGCATAAAAATAATTTTTTCTATCAAATACTGATTTTTTATTAATTTTTGCATTTAATCCTATTCCAGTTTTAATTGCTTGTTTAATGCAATATTCATTGATTACAGGTAGCATTCCTGGAAATGCTGCATCAACTAAGCTAACTTGTGTATTTGGTTCAGCACCAAATTTAGTAGATGAGGAAGAAAATAGTTTTGAATTTGATGTTACTTGTGCGTGTACTTCAAGTCCAATAATTACTTCATAACTTGTATTTTCTCTTTCAATTAAAAAATCTTTCATTTCAGTCATTAAATCCACCAATCAGAAATGTTATTCTTAAAATTAATTTTTTCTTCCATAGAATATGCAATATTTAATATTGTTTGCTCATCAAATGGTTTGCCAATAATTTGTAAACCTAGTGGATATCCATTTTTGTCTAACCCAGCTGGAATAGAAATGCCTGGTAAACCAGCTAGATTAACTGGAACTGTAAAAATATCATTTAAATACATTGATACCGGATCATCAGATTTTTCTCCGATTTTAAACGCTGAACTTGGAGTTGAAGGTGTCAAAATAGCGTCTACAATCTTATACGCATCGTCAAAATCTTTTTTGATTAATTGCCTTACTTTTTGAGCTTTTAAATAATAAGCATCATAGTATCCTGAAGACAAAACATAAGTTCCAATCATAATTCGTCTTTTAACTTCTTCTCCAAAACCTTCGGATCTGGTTTTTTCATACATATCAATTAGATTTTCACCTGCAGATCTAAAACCATACTTAACACCATCATATCTTGCTAAATTTGATGATGCTTCTGCTGGTGCAACTATATAATATGTTGGCAAAGCATAATTTGTATGTGGAAGAGAAATATCAATTATTTCAGCACCACAATCTTTAATAAACTCAATACCTTTTTTCCAAAGATTTTCTATTTCCTGAGGCATACCATCGACTCTATATTCTTTAGGTATACCTATTTTTTTTCCTTTAATATTATTTGTAAGCTCAGATGAATAATTATTTCTTTTGAAATCAATCGAGGTTGAGTCTTTTTTATCAAATGATGAAATTACCTCTAGTAGAATTGCACAATCTTTCACATTTTTAGTCATTGGACCTGCTTGATCTAATGAAGATGCAAAAGCAACTATTCCATATCTGGAACAGCTTCCATAAGTTGGTTTTAAACCAACTGTTCCTGTAAAAGATGCTGGCTGTCTTATAGATCCACCTGTGTCAGTTCCAATTGTTACTGGTGTTAAATTTGCAGCTAGAGCAGCAGATGAACCGCCAGAAGAACCTCCAGGAACCAAATTTTCTCCTATAGGATTATGTACATTTCCAAAAAAACTTGTTTCGTTTGATGATCCCATTGCAAACTCATCACAGTTTAATTTTCCTAACAGTATTCCACCCTGTTGCCAAATATTTTGAGTAACAGTTGACTCATAAGCCGGAATGAAATTGTTTAAAATCTTGCTTCCAGCTGTAGTTTTTATTCCATTAGTACAAAACAGATCTTTTACTGCTATAGGGATGCCAGGTAATTTAAGTTCATAATTTGGTTTTTCGTCAAATTTTTTAGCGCAATCAATTGCTGATGAAAAATTTTCTGTAACATAAGCATTTAATTTTTTAGATTTTTCAGATCTTTCTATGAAAGCTTTTGTTACTTCTGTTGATGAAAATTTTTTACTTTTTATATTACTAACTATTTCGTTTAAAGACAATTCAGTGATACTTGACATTATTCAACAACCTTTGGAACTACAAAGAAATCTTCGTTATTTTCAGGAGAATTTTTAAGAATTTTTTCTCTTATATTTTCACTTTTAATTTCATCTTCTCTAAATCTTAAGGTAGTTTCGGCTATTGATGTTAAGGGTTCTACATTTTCGGTATTCAACTCGTTTAATTTTTCAATAAAACTAAATATTGAGTTTAAGTCACCTGCTAATTTATTAGCTTTTTCATCATCTACTGAAATTCTAGATAGTTTTGATATATGTTTTACTGTTTTAAGATCTATTGTCATATGGTAAAAATTATTGCCGCAAACTACCACTTAAGTAAATAATATACAATATGATCACAATTGAAGAATTTAAAAAAAAATACTCAACAAGATCAAGATTAATAGGCATTGATTTAGGATCTAAAAGAATCGGTCTAGGAATATGTGATGAATATCGAAAAATTTCCACTCCTTATAAAACACTAAATAAAACAAATATTAATGATTTTATAAAACACCTTAAAGAAATAATTAAAGAAAATAATATTAAAGGTATTGTAGTTGGAAATCCTATAAATATGGATGGTTCGTTAGGTAAATCTTCTCAATCTGTAAAAGACACAATCAAAAACATAGAAAAATTTATTGATATACCAATCTGTCTCTGGGATGAAAGACTTTCTACTGTTGGTGCATTTAATATATCAAGTCAATTGGATATAAATGTTACAAAAAGAGAAAAAGATATAGATAAAAATGCTGCTGCATTCATTTTACAAGGAGCTTTGGATTATTTAAATAATTAGCTTGCAATAGAAATACTTTATAGCTATAGAGTTGGTTTTAATGGCAATTAAATCAAATAAAGCTATTAAAATTTCACAAAAACATTTATTGGGAATCCAAGACTTGTCTATTAATGATGTAAAAATTATATTAGATCAAGCAAGTAAATTCATTGAACTAAATAGAAGTAAAAATAAAAAACTTGATACTCTCAAAGGTAAAACTCAAATAAATTTATTTTTTGAACCATCGACAAGAACCCAAAGTTCTTTTGACTTGGCTGGCAAAAGATTGGGTGCTGATGTGATGTCTATGAATATTACAAATTCAGCCATAAAAAAAGGTGAGACTCTTATTGATACAGCAATGACATTAAATGCAATGCATCCTGATATTATTGTAATAAGACATCAAGACTCAGGTGCGTGTAACTTATTATCTCAAAAAGTAAATTGTGCTGTACTTAATGCAGGTGATGGAAGAAGAGAACATCCAACACAAGCATTATTAGATGCATTAACAATTATAAATAGAAAAAAAAGTATTGAAGGTTTAAGAATAGCAATTTGTGGTGACATACTTCATTCTCGTGTAGCTAGATCAAATATTTATCTTTTAAATATGCTTGGTGCTGAAGTTAATATTGTAGCACCATCAAATCTTATGCCTAAAGATATAGAAAAATTTGGTGTTAATATTTTTACAGATATGAAAAAAGGAGTTAAAGATTGTGATATTGTAATGATGTTAAGATTGCAAAGTGAAAGGATGACGAGTTCTTTTTTATCTTCTAATAGAGAGTATTATGAATACTACGGTTTATCCCCTGATAAATTAAATTATGCTAAAAATGATGCTCTAATAATGCATCCAGGACCAATGAATAGAGGAATTGAAATAGATACAAAATTAGCTGATGACATCAATAAAAGTGTAATCAAAGAGCAAGTAGAATTAGGAGTGGCTGTAAGAATGGCTTGTTTAAAGATTTTTTGTACTTAAATGAAAAAACAATATTTTATTAATGCAAACATAATTGATCCTTACAACTCCTTACATGGAGAAGGTGGATTAATAATTAATGAAAATGGTAAAATAGAAGGCGTAGGTAAGAAAGTTAATACAAGCAATATACCTTCGCGTGAAAAATATATTGACCTTAAGGGGAAACATATATTTCCTGGAATAGTTGATATGAGAGTTTTTGTCGGCGAACCAGGTTTTGAATATAAGGAAAATTTTAGAACTTTAAGTAATGCTGCACTTTCTGGTGGAGTTACATCTGTAGTTACAATGCCAAATACAAACCCTGTTGTTGATAATGTTTCTATAGTAGATTTTCTCAAAAGAAGAGGAAGAGATAAATCTAAGATAAATATATACCCGGCAGCGTCTTTAACTGTAAATTCTGAAGGATCAAACATGACAGAATTTGGTTTGCTTCAGAGCAAAGGCATCATTGCCTTCACCGATGGAACCAAAACAATTCAAAACACTAGGATTATGTCTAGAATTATGAATTCAGCTAGAGATTTAAATTCTTTAATATTACAGCACGCAGAAGATTATGAGCTAGCTAAAAATGGAATGATTAATGATGGAACAATAGCTACAAAATTAGGTCTACAAGGAATTCCTGAACTTGCTGAGATTATAATTATTGAAAGAGATTTAGCTTTGCTAGAAAGTATTAAATGTAGATATCATATTTCTCAATTATCATCAGCTAAATCAGTTGAAATAATAAAAAATAAAAAAAAAAATCTTGATTTTTCATGTGGTGTTTCAGTAAATAATTTATCATTAAATGAAAATGATATTGGCGATTTCAGAACATTTTTAAAACTATCTCCACCACTAAGAACAGAAGATGATAGATCAGCTTTGGTAAAAGGCTTATCAGATAACACTATAGACGTTATAGTGTCTGATCATAAACCTGAAGATGAAGAAAAGAAAAGATTAACTTTTGCTCAAGCAGAAACTGGAGCCTCAGGTATAGAAACATTACTATCATTAAGTTTAGAACAATATCATAATGGAAATGTGAAGTTAGAAACTATTATTAAAGCTTTAACTTCTAATCCTGCGAAAATTCTTAAAATTAACAAAGGAAACTTAAGTGTTGGGAGTGATGCTGATTTCTGTATAGTTGATTTAAATAAACCTTGGATTGTAAAAAAAGAAAACCTTCACTCAAAATCAAAAAATACGTCTATAGAAAATAAAAAACTTCAAGGGAAAGTATTGAATACATTTGTAAAGGGTGAGGAATTATTTAAATTATAATAATGGATTATATTATTATTATTATTGTTTCATATTTACTAGGTTCTATACCTTTTGGTTTAATATTAACTAAATTTTTTTTAAAAAAAGATATAAGAAATATTGGATCAGGTAACATAGGGGCAACAAATGTATTGAGATCAGGCAATAAATTGATTGGATATTTAACTTTATTGTTTGATATTTTAAAAGCAGTGGTTCCAGTTATTTATATAAAGTTTAATTACCCAGATTTTATTTACATTTCTTCACTAAGTGTATTTTTAGGCCATGTATTTCCAATTTGGCTAAAATTTAAAGGAGGAAAAGGTGTCGCAACATATGTTGGAATTCTTTTTAGTATTAACCTATTTTTTGGATTTGTGTTCGGTATATCGTGGTTATTAGTTTTTCTTTTTTCTAAATACTCATCTCTATCATCGTTATTAGCAAGTTTAGCTGTACCTATATATTTGTTTATTACTAATGATGAGCAAATAATATTTTTTGTAATTTTATTTGTTTTAATATTTTACACTCATCGAGAAAACATTAAACGATTGAAAAATAAAGAAGAAACTAAGTCAAATATTTATTAATTTGACACTTTTTGTCTTTTGAGTAGTTTGTTTAATTATGAATCTTGTCATTGTTGAAAGTCCAGCAAAAGCTAAAACTATAAACAAATATTTAGGATCTGAATATACAGTTTTGGCAAGTTACGGGCATATTAGGGATCTTCCCTCTAAAAATGGATCCGTTGATACTGACAATAAATTTAAAATGATATGGGAAATTGATAGTTTTTCTAAAAAATACCTTAAGGAAATTACAGATACTGCAAAAGACTCAAAAAAAATAATCTTGGCTACTGATCCTGATAGAGAAGGAGAAGCTATAGCATGGCATGTTAAAGAGTATCTAAGCGAAAAAAAAATTTTGAAGGATAAATTAGTTGAAAGAGTCGTTTTTAATGAGATAACAAAAAAAGCAGTTATAAATGGTATTGAAAATCCAAGAAAAATCGAACCACACCTTGTTGATGCTTATATGGCAAGAAGAGCTTTAGATTATTTAGTTGGATTTAATATATCACCAATTTTATGGACAAAACTTCCTGGATCAAAATCAGCAGGTAGAGTTCAATCAGTTGCTTTAAAATTATTAACTGAAAGAGAACACGAAATTGAAGTTTTTGTTCCAGAAGAATTTTGGACTTTAAACATAATCTTTAAAACAAAAGAAAATGCACTAATCAATTCAAATATAAATATGTTGGATGAAAATAAAATAGAAAAATTTACATTTAAAAATAAAAATGACATAAATTCAGCTATAGATAAAATTAAAAAAATTAAATATCGAATTTCTGATATTAGTTCTAAAGTATTTACAAGAAATCCTTCAGGACCTTTTACAACATCAACTTTGCAACAAACTTCTTCAAGCAAATTGGGTTTTGGTGCATCAAGAACAATGCAGATTGCACAAAGATTATATCAAGGCATTGATATAGATGGTGAGACCATAGGTTTGATAACTTATATGAGAACTGATGGCACTAATATTTCCAATGATGCAATTTCAAATTTTAGAAATTATATTTCAAATAATTATGGTGAAAAATATTTACCACATACGCCAATTAACTATTCTGGAAAAAAAGCTAAAAATGCTCAGGAAGCACATGAAGCTATAAGGCCTACGGAAATTACTAGAAATCCGGATAGCTTAAAAAAATATTTAAGTACCGATCAATTCAAACTTTATAATTTAATATGGTCAAGAGCTTTATCTTCTCAAATGGAGCCAGCAAAATTTGATAGAAAAACAATAACTATCTCTTCTGATGATGATAAGAATATTTTTAAATCAAGTGGGTCAGTCTTAAAATTTGATGGTTATTTAAAATTGTTAAACGTTGAAGAGGAAAATGATGACGAAAAAACATTACCAGATGTCAAAGAAGAAAATGTTGAAATAAGTGAATTTATAGACGAACAACACTTTACTCAGCCACCACCAAGATATTCTGAAGCAAGTTTAGTAAAAAAATTAGAAGAATTAGGCATAGGAAGACCTTCAACTTACGCAAGCATAATTTCAGTTATTTCTAATAGAGGATATGCAGATATTAATAATAAAAGATTTTTTCCAACTGATAGAGGAAAGTTATTATCAGCTTTTCTAGAAAAATTATTCGGAAAATATGTAGATTATGACTTTACTGCTAAATTAGAAAACCAGTTAGATGACATTACATCTGGAAAAGAAAATTGGATAAAAGTTTTAGAAAACTTTTGGAATGATTTTTATTTAAATGTATCATCAGTAAAAGAAAAAAGAACAAGAGAAGTTCTTGACCTATTAAATGAAAGTCTTGGATCCTTAATTTTTGAAATAGATAAAGAAGGTAATATTAATAGAAAGTGTTTAGCTTGTAGTAATGGAAAGTTAAGTTTAAAGAATAGTTTTCGTGGAGGAGCATTTATTGGATGTTCAAATTATCCTGAATGTAAATTTACAAGACCACTCTCTAAATCAAAGGCTGCACAACAATTAAATTTAGCTGAGCCTAAATTGATTGGAAAAAGCATTAATGATGAAGATATTTTTTTAAAAAACGGTAGATTTGGACCCTACTTGCAATATGAATCTAAAAATATTCAAATCGAAGAAAGTACTAAGAAAAAAAAGAAATCTAAAAAAAAGGATGATAATATTAAAAATGTTTCAATACCTAAAGGTTTAGAAATTGACTCTATTGATTTAAAAAAAGCTAAATTCTTGTGTTCATTACCAATAAGCTTAGGTAAAAATCCGTCTAATGATAAAGATATCACTTTAAACGTTGGAAGGTTTGGACCATATTTAAAATGTGAAAATAAATCTGCGAGAATTGAAAATGTAGAGGAAATATTTTCAATAGGGCTAAATAGAGCAATAACTTTAATAGCTGAAGCTAAGCCAGGTAGAATTTCATCTTCGATAATAAAAGATCTTGGTGAACATCCTGAACATAAGAAACCTGTCAGAGTTATGAAAGGCCAATATGGTCCATATATTAAATATAAATCTTTAAATGCCACTATACCTGAAGAAAAAGATCCTACTGAATTAACAATGGAGGAAGCTTTAATATTAATTGAGAAAAGAAAAGAATACGATAAAAGTAAAAAGTCAAAAAAAAAAAAATAAAATGGACTTTAATCAAAAAATACATGAACTAAATATTAATCTTCCAAAGGCAGCTGATCCTGTGGGATCTTATGTTGCTGCTAAAATCTCTGGTAAAATGCTTTTTATATCAGGCCAAATTTCGATTGATGAAAATGGAAATTTAATAAAAGGAAAACTTGGCAAGGATATGAGCACTGATGAGGGATATAAGGCAGCAAAAAGATGTGCATTAAGCATAGTATCTCAAGTTAAAAAAGCTTGTGGAAATGATCTATCGAAAGTCAAATCTTGCATAAAATTAACTGGGTTTGTTAATTCTGTCGATGATTTTATTGAACAACCCAAAGTTATAAACGGTGCATCTGATTTAATTGCATCTATTTTTGGTGATAATGGAATGCATACTAGAGCCGCAGTTAGCACAAATAGTCTTCCGCTTGGCGTAGCTGTTGAGGTAGATGCAATATTTGAATTAAATTAATTATCTTCCTATACAAAAATAATTAATATTTTTTTTTTTCATAAGATCAGGAGAATATAAATTTCTCATGTCATAAATTTTAAAATTATTTTTTTTTACTAAATTTTTAAAATTTAATTGTTTAAATTCATTCCATTCAGTATAAATAATCAAAAGATCTGAATATTTGCATGCTTCATTAATATCTGCACAATATTTTATATTTTTTAATTTATTGAACTCATCTTTATAACCTGTGGGCTCATAATATTTTATTAAAGATCCTTTTTTAATTAATTTTGGAATAATTTTTAAAGATGAAGATTCTCTCATATCATCGGTTCCGGCCTTAAAAGTCACTCCTAAAAAAGTAATTTTTTTATTTTTTAGATTATTGTTCATAATTTTTTCAATTTTTGAAGTTAATAGTTTATTTCTATTGTTATTTGACTTAATAACAGTTTTAACTATTGATAAATCAGTATTAAATCTATTTGCTGTTGTAACTAGTGCTCTTGTATCTTTTGGAAAGCAAGAACCACCATAACTAGGTCCAGCACGCAAAAATCTTTCACCTATTCTTTGATCTAAACCAATTCCACTTGAAACTTCTTTAATATCAATATCTGATTTTTCACATAAATTTGCTATCTCATTAATATACGAAATTTTTGTCGCTAAAAATGCGTTAGAAGCATATTTAATTAATTCTGCAGCTCTTCTAGATGTTTGAAAATATCTGCTTCTTTTCTTGATTATTGGCATATATAAATTTTTCATTATATTGTTAGCTTTTTTACTGTCTGTTCCAACAACAACTCTATCAGGATATAAAAAATCTCGAATAGCCTCACCTTCTCTTAGAAATTCTGGATTCGATACAACATTAAATTTATTTTTATTTTTTTTTGAATTCAACATAGCTTCTAGTTTGTCTCCTGTTGTTACAGGAACTGTGGATTTTGTTACTATAATTTTATATTTATTTAAGTTTTTTTTAATATTGTTAACTACCTTAAAAACATATTTTAAGTCAGCTTTATTATTTTTAGTTGGCGTGCCAACACAAATAAAAATAATATCAGATTGTTTAATTGAATTATTAATATCTGTTGAAAAAAAAAGCCTGTTATTTTTTTTATTTTTTAGTACTAATTCTTCTAGACCAGGTTCATAAATAGGGACAATTCCATTATTCAATTTATTAATTTTTACTTTATCTTTGTCTGCGCAAATAACCTTATTGCCTAAATCCGAAAAACAGGCGCCGCTTACTAAACCAACATAACCAGATCCTATAATACATATTTTCATAGTTTTGAAATTGCATTTCCTGAATTAATATATCCACTCATTGTACCACAGTCTAAATATTTGCCGTAAAATTTATGACCAATAAATAAATTGTTATTATAAATCATTTTTCTTATTGCATCTGTAATGTGTATTTCGCCACCTTTGCCTTTTTTTTGATTTTTCAAATATTTGAAAATATTTTTTTTTAAAATATATCTTCCAATAACAGCGTTATTTGATGGCGCATCTTTAGAATTAGGTTTTTCTATCACATCAGAAATTTTAAAATTATTTTTGTCTAAATTTTTTGAAATAGAATAAATTCCCCACCTTTCAACATTATTTTTGTTAACTTTCAAACTTGCCATTACTGAACATTTATATTTTTTATGAATTTTTATCATTTCTTTAGAGCAATTATTTTTTATAATTAAATCATCAGGTAAAAGCATAAGAAAATATTTGTCTTTAATAAACTTCTTTGTTTTAAGAACAGCATCTCCTGTTCCTAATGGTTTGTTCTGATATACAAATTTAATTCTTTTTTTATAAAATAAAATTTTTTTATATTCTTTAACTAATCTTGGATCTTTTTTCTTCTTAATTATAGATTTATAAAAATTGTCATTATAAAAATAATCTTTAATTATTTTTTTTTTTTTTGATATAATAAATATGATATCTTTTATACCAGCATCGATACATTCGTCTAAAATATATTCAATACCTGGTTTACCATTAATAGGGAGGAGCTCTTTTGCAAAGACACTGGTTAACGGTAACAATCTGGTTCCTAATCCAGCTAGGGGAATAATAGCTTGTTTAATCATTTAGATGTTTTACTTATAATCATATTTATTAAAAATGAAAATTATTAAAAATATTTTTGAACTAAATAAGGCAATAAAGAATTATAAAAATATTGGTTTTGTGCCTACAATGGGAGGTATACATAGGGGCCATACCTCTTTAATAAAAACTTCACAAAGAAAAAATTTAAAAACTATTGTTAGTATATTTGTAAATCCGACTCAATTTAATAAAAAAAAAGATTTTAATATTTACCCTCGAAATATCACAAATGATATTCAAATCTTAAAAAAACTTAAAGTTGATTATTTATTCACTCCTAATGTTAAGGAGATATACAAAAAAAAAATGAAAAAATTCACTCTTAAAAGAACTGAAAAAGTTTTGTGTGCAAAGTTTAGACCTGGTCATTTTGAAGGTGTTTTAGATGTAATGAACAGATTATTATCATTAATTAAATCTAAAAATGTTTTTATGGGTGAAAAAGATTTTCAACAATATTTGCTTATTAAAAAAATCTTAGGTAAAAAATTTAAAATTGAAATAGTAGGATGTCCAATTGTAAGAGATAAAAATAAAATAGCCTTATCTACAAGAAATAAACTATTAAATAAAGATTCTGTAATAAAAGCATCTAACATTGCTAGAAAACTTATTAGTTTAAAAAGAAATTCAATAGTAAAAAAAATGAAAATGCCAATTAATTTTTTTAAAATTAAATCTGATTTTGAAAAGCGGTATAAAATTAGAATTGATTATCTTGAAATTAGAGACGAAAAAAATCTAAGATTAAATAATATAAAGTCTAAATATCGATTATTTATTGCATACAATATTAATAACGTAAGACTAATTGATAATTTTTAACTATAAAAAATAAGCACCAACACCTAAAAATGAAACAAAACCTATCACATCAGTGATTGTTGTAACAAAAACACTTGATGAAATTGCAGGATCAATATTCATTTTTTTTAAAGTAACAGGAACTAGAATACCAAATAGACCTGCTACTATCATAGTCAGCACCATTGAGATTGAAATTATCAGAGAAAGTTGAATATCATTAAACCATAACTGAACTACTAATGAACTAATGACTGCAAAAATTATACCATTCAAAACTCCTATATTAAACTCTTTAAAAATATTATTTGTAAAATTGTTCCTCGTTAAATCTTGCGTTGCTAATGATCTGACAGTAACAGCCAATGTTTGCATACCAGCATTACCACCCATTGATGCAACAATTGGCATAAGAAAAGCTAGCACAACCATTTGCTCAATAGTTGCTCCAAATAAACTAATACAATAGGTAGCTAAAAATGCTGTAAATAAATTTAATAATAACCAATTAAATCTTCTTTTTGTTTTAGTAATTACACCATCTGTAATTTCTTCATTTCCAACACCAGCTAGTCTTAGTGCATCTTCTTCAGCTTCTTCTTTTAATACAGTCAAAACATCATCATACGCAATCATCCCAACAAGTTTGTTTGTTTTATCAATTACTGCTGCAGAACTAAGATTATAATTTTCAAATAAATTACCCACTTCTTCTTTATCCATATCAACAGGTATTAAAAGTTGTGACTCTGACATTATAGACATCATTTTTGTATCTCTTGATGTTCTTAAAACTTTAGATGAGGGAACTGTTCCTATAGGTTTGAAATCTTGATCTACTATAAAAATTTCTAGGAATTCTTCAGGTAGTTCTCTATTTTCTCTCAAATAATCAATGGTTTGACCAACGGACCAGTTATTCGGTATGGCGGTAAATTCTCGCTGCATAATTCTAGCAGCTGTATCTTCTGGGTAACTTAAACTTTCTAAAAGTGCGAATCTATCTTTGGGTGGAAGAGATCCTAATATAATGTTTTTATCTTTTTCCTCAACATTTTCCAATATTTTAATTGCATCATCAGATTCTAGATTTTTTAAAATGTTTACAATAGAATCTGAAGAAAGATAGGCAATCATTTCTGATTGAATAGACTCATTTAATTCTACAAATACCTCAGGATCAATTTTGAAATTATTTAATTTAATTAAATTTTCTCTATCATTTTCACTTAAATGCTCAATAATGTCAGCAGCATCTGCTGGATGCATTTCTTTGAACGAATTACTTATAAATTCTGCATCATTTGATGCAATTTTATCAGTAACAACTTTAATAAATTCTTTATTAAATTCAAAGTTTACTTTTTTATCTTTAATTTTTTTTATTAAAGTCATAAAATTTACCTATAATTAAGTTGGCACTATTAATACAAAATGAAAATAATACAAATTTATAATGAATATTGAGATCAAAAAGTCAGAAAAACCAGTAAAATATAAATATGCTATAGGTAAGCTTGAAGAAAGATTAGAACAAATAAGGATAAATAAAAGAAAAGAATTAATATGGATATTGGAACATAATGAGATTTTTACTGCTGGGACAAGTTTTAAAGATAAGGAAATCATAGATAAATCTATAAACTTTATAAAAACTAATAGGGGTGGGAAAGTTACATGTCATGGACCTGGTCAACTAGTTTTTTATTTTGTAATTGATTTAAATAAAAGAGGCAAAAATATAAAAAAACTAATTTCTGGAATAGAAAAAGCAATAATCGAAACTTTAAAAGAATATAAAATTGATAGTTTTGCAGATAGAAATAATATTGGTATTTGGCACAAAAATAAATCAGGTCAAATTAATAAGATTGCGGCAATTGGAATTAAAGTTAGAAAATGGATAGCTTATCATGGATTTTCAATAAATATTTCTAATAACTTGGCTGCATATAAAAAAATAATACCATGCGGAATAATTGATAGAGGTGTTATTAATTTAATTAAAATAAAAAAACAAAACTATAAAAATATTGAAAAAAATTTAATTAAAAATTTTTTATTTAATATTAAAAATTAAGTCTTTTTGTCTTAAGCATATTTCTAAAATAATCTGGGGGTATCGCTCTAAAAGTGTATTTTTTATTGTTAATTTTGAATTTAATTTCATATGAATGAAGCATTAAACTTTTATTATTATTTTTAATAGTTTTCGTTGTATTATATTTTTTATCTCCAATTATTGAATTACCGATATTAAATAAATGCTTTCTAAGCTGGTGTTTTCTTCCAGTAATTGGATTGAGTTTAATAAATGTTGCATTGTTGTTACTGTCTAAAATTTCATATCTTGTTTCTGCTTTCTCTATTATTTTTTTTTTTAGTTCAAATCTAATTAAATCATCTTTTAATACACCATTTTTTTTAACAGAAATTTCTCCATTACATATAGCTAAATATGTTTTATAAACTTTTCTTAGTCTAAAAAGCGAAGTAAAAAGTTGTGCCGTTTCTCTATTTTTTGCAATAATAAATACTCCTGATGTATCTTTATCTAATCTATGTACTGAAAATGGTTTAGACTCTTTGAAAACTTCGCTTTTAGAAAATATATCTATAAGGTTTTTTTTTGATTTGGTACCTCCTTGTACAGATATTCCAGATTGTTTATTTAAAACAACAAAATCGTCATTATCCTCAATTATTAAGTTCTCATTTTCTTTAATTACTTCATTACTAGGTATAAACTTTTTTTTAATTTGATTAAAGTTATATTTAATTTCAATATTGTGAAGCTCAATCAGGTCGTTTGTTTTTACTTTTGCTGAACTTTTAATTTTTTTTTTGTTTAATTTAATTTTTCCATTTCTTAAATTTTTTTCTATAAAACCTTGTGGTATTTTACCTATATGATTACGTAAAAATCTATCAATACGCATATCATTATACGTTTTATCAACGTTAATCAGCTTTTTCATTTATTTTTTTTCTATGCTGATACTTTTTTGGGATCTTCTTTTTTTGTATCTTTGATTGGGTCTTTTTTCTTTATATCAACTTTTTTTGCTTCTACATCTCTATCTACAAATTCAATAACAGCCATCGGTGCATTGTCTCCATATCTAAAGCCTGCCTTTATTATTCTAGTATAACCACCTTTTCTACTCTCATATCTTTTTGATAAAGTTTTTTTTACTTTATTTGCGGATTTTATATCTTGCAGTTTTGATATTAATGATTTCGTATTAGTTAAAGTATCTTTCTTACCTAAGGTTATAATCTTATCAGCCTGTGGTTTTAAAACTTTTGCCTTGGGCAAAGTAGTAGTAATCTGCTCATACTTTATTAGAGAGTTAAGCATATTCTTTATTAATGCTTTTCTATGTTCGGAAGTTCTGTTGAGCTTTTTATAGCCCATTTTATGTCTCATTATATAGCTTCTTCAAGTTTTTTTGATAATTCTATTATATTTTCTGGAGGCCAATTAGGAATTTCCATTCCTAAATATAAAGACATTCCAGTTAAAACTTCTTTTATCTCATTTAATGATTTTCTTCCAAAATTAGGCGTTCTAAGCATTTCTCCTTCAGATTTTTGGACTAAATCTCCAATATAAATAATGTTATCATTTTTTAAACAATTCATTGATCTAACAGAGAGTTCTAATTCATCAACTTTTCTTAATAAGTTTTTATTAAATTCTGGTTCAGTTGGTTGTTCTCTTACAATAACTTCTTGGGGTTCATCAAAATTAACGAACATTCCTAGTTGATCTTGAAATATTCTAGCTGAGTATGCAACGGCATCCTCTGCTGAAATTGATCCATTTGTTTGAACTTCCATTGTTAATTTATCATAATCTAATGCTTTGCCTTCTCTAGCAGTACTAACGGAGTATGAAACTTTTTTTACTGGGCTAAATAAAGAGTCAATAGGTATAAGACCTAGTGGAGGTTCATCAGGTTTATTCATGTCTGCTGAAACATACCCTTTTCCTGTTCCTACAGTCATTTCCATATGGAAATTAGTATTTTCATCTAAATTACAAATTACCAATTCAGGGTTTAAGATTTCAATCTCAGTCACAGGTGTAATATCTGATGCCTTAATTTCACCTGGTCCTTTTACATCCAAAATTAATTTTTTTTCAACATCAGAATTACTTTTTAAAGCTAGTTCTTTTATATTTAATACTATATCAGTTACATCTTCTCTAACGCCTTTAATCGAAGTAAACTCATGGAGTACACCATCTATTTGAATAGAAGTAACAGCTGTTCCTCTTATTGATGAGAGTAAAATTCTTCTTAAAGAATTTCCTAAAGTTAACCCATAACCTTTTTCCAAAGGTTCAGCAATAATCTTAGCATGTGATTTGTCATCACTTAATTTAACATCAAGTTTAGCAGGTTTTATTAACGATTTCCAATTTCTTGTATTTACTTCTGTTGTTTCCATTAAACTCTCCTTTTTTTTGGTGGTCTTGTTCCATTATGTGGCATTGGGGTTGTGTCTTTTATTGAAATAATTTTAAATCCTCTTGCTTGTAAAGCTCTTAATGCTGTTTCTCTTCCAGTGCCAGGTCCTTTAACCTCTACAGACAAAACTTTCATACCATATTCCAAAGCTTTTGCTGCAGCTGAGTCTGCTGCTACTTGCGCAGCATAAGGTGTTGATTTTCTAGAACCTTTAAATCCTTTTTGGCCCGCCGAAGCCCAAGAAATAACATTTCCCTCTGTGTCAGCTATTGAAACTATTGTGTTATTAAATGTTGATTGAACATAAGCAATTCCATTAGAAACTACTTTTTTAACTTTTTTCTTTTTAGAGTAAGAGCTTTTTTTTGCTTTAGTTTTCTTATCTTTAACTTGGTCTTTGCTTTCTATTTTTTCTTTACTCATATTATTTTTTCAGCGGTGTTAATTTTTTTCCAGCGATAGCTATTGCTTTACCTTTTCTTGTCCTCGCATTGCATCTTGTTCTTTGTCCTCTAACTGGAAGTTTTTTTCTATGCCTTGATCCTCTATAGGATGCTAAATCTATTAATCTTTTAATACTTAATGAAGTTTCTCTTCTTAAATCACCTTCTACAGTAAATTTTTGGTCAATATATTCTCTAATTTTTAAAATCTGATCATCTGTAAGTTCATTAACCCTCTTTGATTTAGGTATTTCTAAAGCATTACATATCTCATTGGAAAATTTATCTCCAATACCATAAATATAAGTTAGCCCAACTTGAACTAATTTATTTTGAGGAATGTTTACACCTGCTATACGAGCCATAATATTGTGATAAAAATTTAGCCTTTTATATAAGAAGTTGTTTTAAAGTCAATGTATTATACCTGAAGAATTTCCTCAATTTTACCTGAAATTACTTCAATTTCAGCACTTCCATCAATTTCATAAAAATTACTTCTAGATGAATAAAAATCTAAAATTGGTTTAGTAACTTCCATGTAAGTATCATATCTTTTTAATATTGTATCAGCATCATCATCGGACCTATTTTCTAAAATTTTTCTTTTCTCTATTCTC
>CACACV010000011.1 GCA_902531025.1 uncultured Pelagibacteraceae bacterium
TTGAATTTAAAATATTGGATTTATTTCCATTTTCGAATTCTATTATTGATGCATTGTATTTATTAGCTAATTGCAACCTATTTTTTTCTGCATATTCTTGAAAAATGAAAAATCCAAACAGTATTAATATAAAAAAAACTAATGTTGCAATAATAGTTTTTTTTTTATTTATAATGAAATTTTTAATTTTATCTTTTCGAGTTTCTGCATTAATAATTTCAACTTCTTGGTCCATTATATCATTTTCCTTAATACGTATTGTAAGATACCGCCATTTTTATAGTATTCTAGTTCATTTTTTGTGTCTATTCGACATAACATTTTTATTTTTTTCGACTCACCTGATTTATATTTAATTTCAACCTCTACATGATCGCTGGGTCTTAATCCATTTTCAATATCATGAATATTAATTAATTCAGGTCCTTTTAAATCTAAATTTTTTCTATTCATTCCATCAGTAAATTGCAAAGGTAAAACTCCCATCCCAATCAAATTTGATCTATGTATCCTTTCAAAACTTTCAGCTAAAATTGCTTTTATACCTAATAGCTTTGTACCTTTGGCTGCCCAATCTCGTGATGATCCCGTTCCGTACTCTTTTCCTCCAATAACTACTAAATTTGTACCTCTCTTTTTATATTCTACTACAGCATCATATACAGGCATTACTTTTTCCTCTGGGTATAGTTTGGTAAAACCACCTTCTGTATCTGGAGCTATTTCATTTCTTATTCTAATATTAGCAAATGTTCCTCTCATCATAACTTCATGATTTCCTCTTCTTGCACCATACGAATTATAGTCTTTTGTTAATATCTGATGTTTCATAAAATATTCTCCAGTAGGACTTTCTTTTTGAATTGTTCCAGCTGGTAAATTTTCAAAAAAAGGAGGTTTTTTTACATATGTTGAACTTTCTTCCCAATTATAAATACTGCTAGGTTCTGTTTTAATTTTCTGCCATTGCTCAGGTCCTTCTGAGATGTTTGAATATCTTTTAACAAACATATCTGCATTTAAAGAATTCTTTAAAGTTTCGTCTATTTCTTTATTGCTCGGCCAAATATCTTTTAAATAAATATCTTTACCACTAATGTCTTTTCCTAGAGGGTCTTTGTACAAATCAATACTCATAGATCCAGCTAGTGCATAAGCAACTACAAGTGGTGGTGAAGCAAGATAGTTTGCTTTAACTAATGGTGAAATTCTTCCTTCAAAGTTTCTATTACCCGATAGAACAGATACAGCATAAATATTTTCATTTTTTATCGCTTCTGAAATATTTTCTTCTAGCGGTCCTGAATTACCAATACAAGTTGTACAACCATATCCTACTAGATTAAAGCCTAATTGATCTAAGTAGTTATTTAATCCAGCTTTTTCTAAATAATCTGTAACTACTTGAGATCCTGGTGCTAAAGAAGTTTTTACCCAAGGTTTTGTTTTTAATCCTTTTTCTACAGCTTTCTTTGCAAGTAATCCTGCTCCTATCAAAACATTTGGATTAGATGTATTTGTGCAAGAAGTTATTGCCGCAATAACAATGTCACCATCCTTAATTTCAAATTCTTCTTTTTCAACTTTTGAAGAAGATATTTTTGTTTTTTTAGTATTTTGTTCAAAAACTTTTTTAAAATTTTGAGAAGCATCAGTAAGAAATACTTTATCCTGTGGTCTTTTTGGACCAGAAATTGTAGGTACTACTGTTGACATATCTAAGGATAGTACATCTGTAAAAATAATATCATCACTTGCCCACAAACCTTGTTCTCTCGAATAACTTTCTACAATATTGACAGTTTGTTTGTCTCTTCCAGAAAATTTTAAGTATTTTAAAGTTTCATCGTCTACAGGAAAAAATCCACAGGTAGCTCCATATTCAGGAGCCATATTTGCAATCGTTGCTCGATCAGCTAATGTCAAATTTTTTAGACCTGATCCATAAAATTCAACAAATTTTCCTACAACGCCTTTATCTCTTAACATTTTAACTACTGTTAAAACTAAGTCAGTTGCTGTAGTTCCTTCGGGTAATTTATTTTTCACTTCAAATCCAATTACTTCTGGGATTAACATTGAAATAGGCTGTCCAAGCATACCGGCTTCTGCTTCAATACCGCCAACTCCCCATCCTAGTACTGACAATCCATTAACCATGGTTGTATGACTGTCTGTTCCAACTAAAGTATCAGGAAAAATATAATTATTTTTTTCATATTTTTCAGTCCAAACTACTTTTGACAAATATTCTAAATTTACTTGATGACAAATTCCAGTTCCAGGTGGAACAATTCTAAAGTTATTAAAAGCTTGCTGCCCCCATTTTAAAAAAGAATATCTTTCTCCATTTCTTTCAAACTCTATATCAACATTTTTTTCAAATGAGTCTGATTTAGCAGATTTATCAACTTGAACTGAATGGTCTATAACTAGGTCTACTTTTGACAGAGGGTTTATAGTATTTGGGTCTTTATTTTTTTCTTTGACCGCCTCTCTCATTGCCGCAAGATCTGCTACTGCAGGAATTCCAGTATAGTCTTGTAATAATACTCTAGCAGGTCTATATGCAATTTCAGTTTTTGATTTTTTTTCTTTAAGCCAATTTTTAATTGAGTCGATTTGATTTTTAGTTACTGTTAAGCCATCTTCATATCTAAGAAGGTTTTCCAAAAGAACTTTTAATGATTTTGGTAATTTAGAAATATCTTTCAAGCCATTTTTTTCTGCTTCTAAGAGAGAATAATATTTGTATTCTTTCCCATTAATATTTAATGACTTTAAAGAGTTATAAGAATTTTTATTTCCAGGTTTCATAATATTATAAATAAAATGTATATATGCTTAATAAAAGAAGTATTGACATAACATAATTAAAATATTTAATAAATTTTTCATTTGTCGCAAATTTCCTTAAAAATTTACCCACTAAAGTCCATGAAGTAATGCTAGTTAATGAAAAAAGCAAAGCTAAAATTATAATTTGTAATGAATAACTCAGGTAGTTTTCGTCTAACTGGACATAAGTTGAAACTACAATAATTCCAACTATTACCCCTTTTGGATTTAAAAATTGAAAAAGAAAAGTTTCTATAAACTTAACTGGATTCTCTGAATTAGAATTATTACCTGAATTAGAAAACGAAATCTTAAAAGCTAAATATAATAAAAACAAAGTTCCTAAATATTTTAATACTTCTTGAATTATTGGATATAATTTAAAAATATTTATTAATCCAATTATCAATGAGATAATTAAAGCTGTAAATCCTAAAGTTACGCCAAGTATATGAGGTATTGTTTTCGTTATACCAAAATTAAAACCTGAGTAAGAGGCAACAATATTATTTGGACCAGGCGTAAAAGCAGTTACAAACCAAAAGAGGCAAATTGAAATTATTTCTGGATGCATAAACTTTCTTAAGCAATTTTTAGACCATTTTTTGATGTCTGAGACGGGTGTAGTAAAACTACTTTTCCATCCTTTTCTATTGCTCCTAAAACAAGAAACTGAGATTTCACTCCAGCAATATTTTTTTCTGGAAAATTACAAACTCCTATAACTTGTTTTCCTTTTAAATTCTCTTCAGTATAATAATGCGTAATTTGGGCAGAAGATTGTTTAATTCCTAGCTCTTCTCCAAAATCAACCTCAACAACTAAAGAAGGTTTTCTTGCTTTTTCATTTTTTTTAACTGATACAACTGTTCCTAAACGAATATCAATTTTTTCAAAAATATCGTAGGTTATTTGTTCTTTCATGATTTTAATATATAGTTCATATTAATTATGAGTACAGAAAATAATTTGAATTCATTATATGAAAATTCAATTAAAATACTATCTGATTTAATAGCTTTCAAAACAGTTTCAGGTGAAGATAACAATTCTCTAATTAATTATTGTGACGATATTTTAAAAAAAATAGGCGCAACTTCTTTCAAAACTTTTGATAGTGAAAAAAAAAAGAGTAAATCTTTTTGCAACTTTAAAAGCAAAAAAACCTAATGGAAAAGCACCAATAATTTTATCAGGTCATACTGATGTTGTTCCTGTTTCTAAAGGATGGTCGTCTGATCCTTTCAAAGCTACAATTAAAGATGAAAAGTTATACGGTAGAGGCTCCTGTGATATGAAAGGTTTTATTGCATGTGCTTTAGCTTTTGCGCCAATTTTTTCAAAATCAAATTTGGATAGAGATATTAATTTTTCATTTACTTTTGATGAAGAAACAGCATGTATAGGCGCTCCATTGCTAATTGAGGAATTAAAAAAAAGAGGTTTTACCAAAGGTATTTGTATAGTTGGTGAACCTACAAATATGAAAATTATTGATGCACACAAAGGTTGTTATGAATACACAACTTATTTTGAAGGATTGGCTGGACATAGTTCTGAACCACATAAAGGTGTTAGTGCAGTCGAGTATGCAGCTAGATATGTCAATAAACTTCTTGAGCTAAGGGAAAAACTTAAAGATAGAGGTCCAAAAAATTCTATATTTAATCCTCCTTATTCAACGCTTTCTGTTGGGGGTATTTTTGGAGGAATTGCTCATAATGTGATTTCAGACAAATGTCATGTTAAATGGGAAACAAGACCTGTGGTAAAAGATGATGCAGTATTTTTAAACCAGGAATTAGATAATTATGTTAACGAAAGACTTTTGCCTGATATGAAAAAAATATTTCCAAATTCAAAAATTAAAAAAGAAATAATTGGAGAAATAATTGGATTTGATAGACTTGATAGATCTGAAGCTTGTGAATTTGTTTCAAGTATAACAGGAGATAATTCTAGAAGTGTAGTTTCTTTTGGAACTGAAGCAGGACTTTTTCAAGAGATTGGGGTTAGTACGGCTGTATGTGGCCCAGGATCAATAGAGCAAGCTCACAAGATTGATGAATTTATTAAATTAGAAGAAATTAAAAAATGTTTGAATTTCTTAAATGGTGTTAAGGATAAATCAATACAAAAATAAATAAATGTCAAAAAAATACCCTAGGGATATGGTTGGTTATGGAAAAAGGTTGGGGCCTATGTTTCACAGATGGCCTAATGATTCAAAGCTCGCACTTCAAATTGTTTTGAATTACGAAGAGGGAGGTGAAAATTGTGTATTACATGGAGATAAATATTCAGAAACTTTTTTATCGGAAATAATAGGTGCTCAACCAATAAAAGGAAGGCATATGAACATGGAGTCTATATATGAATATGGCTCAAAAAGAGGTTTTTGGAGACTGCATAAATTATTTATTGAAAGAGAAATACCTTTTACAATTTTTGGTGTAGCAACTGCTTTAGAAAGAAATGAAGAAATTTGCCAGCTAATAAAAAAATCAATTTCAGGAAAAAATCCAATTGAGGTTGCTTGCCATGGTTTAAAATGGATTGATTATCAAAACGTTCCTAAATCTGTTGAAAAGAAACATATGAAGATGGCAATAAAATCAATTCAGAAAACAATTGGGCAGAGACCCTTAGGATGGTACACGGGGAGATGTAGTCCAAATACATTGGACCTTGTTATTAATGAAGGTGGATTTCTTTATTGTAGCGACACTTATAGTGATGATATTCCATACTGGGAAAAAAGAGGAAACAAAAAACAATTAATGATTCCTTACACGCTTGATAATAACGACATGAAATTTTTAACAAATCAAGGCTTTAATAATGGAGATCAATTTTACACATATCTTAAAGATAGTTTTGATGCATTGTACAATGAAAGTGGACCGCCAAAAATGATGTCGATAGGACTTCATTGTAGAATAATTGGTAGACCAGGCAGAATACAATCTTTAAAAAAGTTTTTAGATTATGTCTCAAAACACAAAGATGTTTGGATTTGTAGAAGAATAGATATTGCAAAGTATTGGATTAAAAATCATCCAATTAAATAATTAAAATGAAAAAAAATAATATTATTTACTTAAATGGTCTAATAGATTTAGCTCAAAGTAGATTGGGTTCAAAAATAGTTTATAAGACAGATGAATTTTTTGCTCCAGCAAAAAGAATAATAAATCCATGGCCACCAATATATAAAGAGGGTGTTTTTGATAAACATGGAAAATGGATGGATGGATGGGAAACTAGAAGAAAGAGATCTAAAGGACATGATTTTTTAATTATAAAGCTTGGTAAACCTGGTTTAATAAAAAAAGTTGATGTTGATACTTCATACTTTTCAGGAAATCATCCTAAGAAAATTTCATTGGAAGCTTGTATTAGTAAAAAAAATATACCTGATAAAAAAACTAAATGGATAACGATTATTAAAAAAAGCCAAACTAAAGCAAATAGTCATCACTTTTTTAATATAAAAAATAAAAATTATTTTACGCATATTAAATTAAATATTTTTCCTGATGGAGGTGTAGCCAGATTAAGAGTTTATGGATCAATGAAAATTAAAAATAAAATCCGAAATAAAACTCAAAATCTTACATCTGTTATTAATGGAGCAATTCCAATTGCTTGTAATAATGAGCATTTTGGAAGAGCTGAAAATATACTCGCTCCTGGAATTGGAAGAAATATGGGTGATGGTTGGGAAACAAGAAGAAGCAGAGGAAAAAACTTTGATTGGATAATAATAAAATGTTCTTCACCAGGAAAATTAAATAAAATCCAATTAGATACTCATCATTTTAAAGGAAACTATCCAGATAAATGTTCTGTTCAAGCTGCTTTTATTCCTAAAAAAATTTCAGAAAAAAATATAGTCAATAATTCAAATAAATGGGATTACATTTTAAATAAAGTAAAGCTTTATGCTCATAAAAAACATAATTTTAAGAACAAGATAATGAAAAACAAAAAAGTAAATTATATTAGAATTAATATATTTCCAGATGGTGGTATTTCAAGAATTAGAGCATTTGGTAAACCAGAATGAGTGAAAAAGTTATAAAACCAGTGCCAATAACAAAAGAAAATTTTTCTAGATTTGGAGATTTGATAACAACTGAAAATATTAATCCTATTGAAATAAATGATGGTTATGCAAAAAGATTCGACGAGATTGCTAAGTTGGATACTTCTAATAAAAATGGAAAAACTACAATAAGCATTTTTTCAGCTCTAAAAAGATCCTTCCCGATGAAAATTGATATGATGGAAAAACATCCTCTAGGAAGTCAAGCTTTTATACCTATGAAAGAAACAACTTTTTTAACTTTTGTAGCTCCAGAGGGTGAAATACCTAATTTGGATAAAATTCAGTCTTTTGTGATCCCTAAAGGAAAAGGAATAAATTATAAAGCAGGTATTTGGCATTTCCCTTTGATTTCTACTGAAGATATGAACTTTCTTGTTGTTGATAGAAAAGGATCAGGAGATAACCTTGTTATAGAAAATTTAGAAAAAGAAAAAATAGTATTAAAATATTAATTAAATCCTCCAACAGATTTTATTTCAAGAAATTCAACTAAGCCTTCTAATCCAGCTTCTCTGCCAATACCAGAATGTTTGTAACCTCCAAAAGGCGAGGATCCATCAATTCCAACACCATTAACATCAACCATTCCTGATCTTAATTTTCTTGCAACTCTTTTGACTTTATCTTTATCTTGAGTTTGAATATAGTTTGTTAATCCATAGGGAGTATCATTAGCTATATTAATTGCTTCGTCTTCATTCTCAAATGGTATAATAGATAGAACAGGTCCAAATATTTCAGTTCTAGCTATTTCCATTTGATTATTTACATCTGTAAATACTGTAGGTTTTACATAATATCCTTTTTCTAATCCTTCTGGTTTGCCAACTCCCCCTGCAACCAGTTTAGCTCCTTCATCTATTCCTTTTTGAATTAAAGTTTGAATTTTATTAAATTGAGTTTCCGAAATTACCGGTCCTATATGATTTCCATTTTTACTCGGACTATCAACTTTGGTTTTATTTGCAAATTCTTTTACTTTTTCAATTGTTTCATTATAAATTGATTTTTCTACCAACATTCTAGTAGGAGCATTGCAAGATTGTCCTGAATTTCTAAAACATCTTTGTACGCTCCAGGATATTGCATCTGGTCCAGCATCTTTAAAAACAATATTTGCTCCTTTTCCTCCAAGTTCTAAACTTATTCTTTTAAAATCTTTTGCAGCATTTTGAGAAATTAAAGCTCCTGCCCTAGTCGATCCTGTAAATGAGATCATATCAATATCAGGATGACTAGTTAAAGCATCTCCTGTTATAGCACCATCACCATTTACGAGATTAAAAACCCCTTTTGGAAAGCCTGCATCATGAATCATTTCAGCTAATAGCATTGAAGACAATGGTGCAATTTCAGATGGTTTTAAAACAACGGTGCATCCAGCAGCTAATGCTGGAATTACTTTTAAATTTACTTGGTTAATAGGCCAATTCCAAGGTGTAATTAATGCGCAAACACCTTTTGGCTCATATAAAACTGTCTGATTTTTTTCTGCATCTAATGTTTTTTCAAACTTAAAATTTTTTAGAATATTTTTAAATGATTTTATATGGCTTGCTCCAGTTTTTGTTTGAAGTTCTGTAGAAAAATCAATTGGTGCTCCCATTTCAAGTGAAATAGTTTTTGCCATTTTATCCCAATTTTTTTTATAAATTTCATATAACTTTTCAAAAAGATTAAGTCTTTCTTCTTTTGTGGTAAAACCCCAAGTTTCAAAAGATTTTTTTGCAGATTTAACAGCTTCATCAACATCTTTTTTTCCTCCAAGCGAGATTTTAGCGCAAGGCTCTTCGGTTGCAGGGTTAATTACTTCAAATAATCTTGGTTCTACTGGAGATACCCATTGTCCATTAATATAAAAATTTTTTTTATCCTGCATGAAATAAATTTATCCTATAGTTATTTTTTTGCAAACAAATTGGTTAATTCGAAAACAATAGTTGCAGCTGCCAACGAAGTAACTTCAGCATGATCATATGCGGGTGCTACTTCTACTACATCAGCTGAAATAAGATTTAATCCTGACAATCCTCTAATGACGTTAACCATTTCTCTTGTGGTCATTCCTGCAATCTCTGGTGTACCTGTTCCCGGAGCAAATGCTGGGTCTAAAACATCAATATCAATCGATAAATAAAGGGCATTGTCACCTACTCTTTTTCTTATTCTTTCAGCAATTTTGTCTGTACCTTCAGTTTGAAATTCGTCACAATGTATAATTTTAAAACCAAAACTTTCATCATTTTTAATATCATCTCTGCTGTATAATGGGCCTCTTATTCCAACATGCATTGATGCATCGTCTAAAAATAAATTTTCCTCTCTTGCTCTTCTAAAAGGTGTTCCGTGAGTATATGGAGCACCGAAATAAGTATCCCAAGTATCAAGATGAGCATCAAAGTGCACTAAAGATACTGGGCCTTTGTTTTTTTTGTTTGCAGCCCTTAGGAGAGGAACAGCAATAGTATGATCTCCTCCTAAACTAATAATTCCACCTACTTTTTTTAAAAGATCGGTTGCGCCAACTTCAATCTGCTTAATTGCTTCATTTATATTAAATGGATTGCATGCAATATCACCTGCATCAGCTACTTGTTGGACTTTAAAAGGTTCTACATCGTAATTTGGATGGTAGTTTGTTCTTAAATGCCTTGATGCCTGCCTAATACTTTGAGGTCCAAATCTTGCACCCGGTCTATAACTAGTTCCTGAGTCAAAAGGCACACCAACTATAGCAACATCACATTTTTCCACATCTCTTAATTCGGGCAATCTAGCAAAAGTATTTGGTCCAGCATATCTAGGAACTTTTGTTCCACTTACTGGTTGAATTGGTTCTTTATTTCTTTTTTTTTTCATTTTATAAATAACTAAGATAATATTATCTAAACGATTTCGTCTATATTTATTTAATGAGATTATTATTAATTTTACTTCTTACTTTACAGGTAAATTCTTTAAAGGCCGATGAAATATTCAATTTGTTAAAAATTCCTAATTTAGAAGTCTATAATCTAGATAATAACAAAGGATTAAAATATTTAAGTTCAAAACAAAATTTTAATATTGGAGTCAAAAATAATATTAAATGTGAAAAAGTTAACAAAGCTAATCTCAATAAAAAATTTTTAATAGTAAAAAAAAACTTAGAAAAATATGATGAAAAATTTTTAAAGAAAATTAATTTAAGGTTTGTGGTGTTATGTGAAAATCTTTTTATATCAGAAATTAATACAGCTGGTATACCTGATTATAAAAAAAGAACATTAATATTAGATATAAACTTCGATCAAAAATACTTTGAAAGAGTAATCCACCACGAAGTGTTCCACCTAATTTATGATAGTTTTAAAGAAATTTTTGATGATAAAACTTGGTCAGCTTTTAATAAAAAATCATTTAAATATGAAGATTGTTCTACATGTTCAGATAGATTAGGCTTAGACCTCTTTGGTATTACAGATGGTTTTGTAACAGAATATTCAAAATCTATTCCTTCTGAAGATATGGCTGAAGTTTTTTCTTTTTTAATATTTGATAGAATTAGCATAGATAAAAAGATTAAAAAGGATCTAATACTATTAAATAAAGTTAATTATATAAAATCTGGTTTAGACAAAATTAATAATCTTTAAACATAATGATTAAAAAAATTAAAGCTTCGACTTTTGAAAAAATACTGTTTATTTTTTTAATTTTTTTATTAATTTTTTCATTTAGTTTTGTTTTTATTATTAAGAATAAATGTCTTTTTGTTGAAAACATAGATCTAAAAAAAATCAATTTTAATAATCCTAACAATATTGTTGTTATGAATGTTGAGTGCGGAAATGTAATAATTGAACTTTTACCAGAAATATCACCTAATTCCGTAAAGAGATTTAAATATTTCATAAAAGAGGGTTCTTATAACGGGTCCTCTTTTTATCGTGTTGTGAAAGATACTTTGGTTCAGGCTGGAGATTTAGAATTTGGTAATATAGAAAATATAAATTATTATAAAGTTGGAAGTGGTCAATCAAAGTTTGGGAGTTTAAACTCAGAGCTTAGCGAAAATTATCAATTTATTGAAGGCACTGTTGCACTAGCTAGAGGAGATGAATTTAACACTGAGGATAGTGAATTTTTTATAATCTTAAAAAACATCCCTTTATACACTGGTGAATATACACCAGTAGGTAAAGTAATTTATGGATTAGATGCTTTAAAAAAAATTAAGGCAGGTAACAAATCAGAATATGTTTTGCGCCCAGATTATATTAATTATTTTAATTTATTGAAATAAAACAATCAAAAATACAATAATTATTGCTGCTGAATAATAGTATGGCATTTTCTTCTTCCAAGAAATTAAAATTTTTGAAGCATTGTTTATTTGTTTTTTAGATAGTTTTTTAGACATATAAATATTAATTCACCAATGGTTTTCCTGTTGCTAAAGTATGCTTTATTCTCTCTTGAGTTTTTTGTGTTTCAATTAATTTCATAAAAGCATTTAATTCCAATTTAAATAGATCATCTTCAGTCAATTTTTTGTCTATAGTTGTATCTCCACCACTCAATACATATGCTAATTCTTTGCCCACTTCCATTCCATGATCTAGAATGATTTTATCATTATATAAATTTTCTAAAAGTTTAATCATTTTCTCTCTTACAACTTTACCAGAAAGATTAAAAGTACATTCTGGCGAAGGAGTAAAATTTTTATTATTTGAAAGTATCTCTTTTGAAACAGATAATAAACTATTTCTACTCATTATTTTTTTATCTTCTGGTTTTAAATATTTTAACGGTTCAGCTTCTATTGGTGAAGTTGCTGTTTTAGCATAACCAATAATATCAAATACTTTTAAAGAAGCATAATCTGGATCTTTTTTAGCTTGTTCCGATTTAGACCATCTCCATAACATTTCTTTACATCCTCCACCAGCAGGAATTAATCCAACTAAAGTTTCTACTAGTCCAACTACAATGTTTGTATGAGATGCAACAAAATTACTTTGAACTAGAACTTCAAAGCCTCCTCCCAAAGTTAAACCTGAGGGCGCTGAAACTACAGGGTATTTTGAATATTTTAAATGTTTACAGGTATCTTGAAAATATTTTACAAATTTTTCAATAGATTTAAAGTCTCCTTTGTCCGCAAAATCCATCGTATATGATAAATTTACACCTGCCGAAAATTGCATACTTTCATTAATAATTATTAAAGGTTTGTCAGTTGCATTTTTTAAACTATCCATAGAGTCGTAGTCCAAAGCATTTGCTTTTGTTGTAAATTCAACAATATTAAAATCATTGAATCTATATATTTCAGCAGAATTATTTTTATCAAGTTTGATTGCTTTAGGTTTTATTTTTCCTAAAGTTTCCATTTGTGTATATTTTTGCCTTTCTCCATAAAAATTTTCATTTTTATTTTTCGACAAATTTTCTAAAAAATTATTATTTTCAAATTTATCAATTCTCTCAAAGAATGATTTCACTCCAATTTCATTTAACATTTCGAATGGGCCCTTGGTCCAATTAAACCCCAATCTCATTGCTTCATCAATATCATTAAATTTATCTGTAATTCCTGGAACTAAAGAAGAAGCATATTTAATTATTTTTGAGATAACGCTCCAAGCGTATTCACCATACTTGTCATCTCTTTTAATTAAATTATTTATATCTATTCTTTCTATTCCTAAATTAATTTTCTTAGAAGTTGAATACTCTCCCGTTTCCAAATTAATAGCTTCTAATATTTTTTTATTATCTATTTTGTTCACTCTATAGAAGCCACCTTTTCCCTTACGGCCGGTATACCCTGTTTCTATAAGTTTTTTTACCATCGGTATCTCTTTTGCTACTATTTGGAATTCATCGTTTTCGGGAAGTTCTTTAATAAAACTTTTTAATACATCGGCCATTAAATCTATTCCTATTAAATCATATAAACCAAATACTCCTGTTTTAGGTATACCCATTGGTCTTCCAAATACTGCATCTGCTTCTTCGATGGAAAGTTTCATTTTGAATGCTTCTGTCATTGCTACTTGCATAGCATATACGCCAATTCTATTTCCTAAAAAACCAGGCGTGTCACTACAAATAATTGTGCCTTTGCCTAAATCCTCTTCGCAAAATTTTTTTAAAGAATTTATTTTTTCAATATTATTATTGGGGCTTTTAACTATTTCTAATAAATCCATATATCTCACTGGATTAAAAAAATGTGTTATACAAAAATCTTTTTTTTCCTCTTCAGATAATTTTTCTGAAAGCACTTTGATTGGAATTGACGAGGTGTTTGATGAAACAATTGCCCCATGTTTTCTTTCTTTAAATATTTTTTCATAAATACTATGTTTAACATCAATTCTTTCAACTACCGCTTCTACTATCCAGTCTGCTTGGCTAACTATATTGAAATCATCATTTATATTTCCAATGCTAATATTGTTTATTTTTGACTTATCTATTAATAAAGGTGGTCTAGATTTATGAATTCGTTCTCTAGCTTTTTCACTTATTTCTGTTGTTAAATCTAATAATGTTACTGGAATTTTAGCATTACATAATTGCGCAGCAATTCCACAACCCATCGTACCAGAACCTATGATTACAACATTTTTAATTTGCATGTTTTATATTTGGTTTTTTTTTAATTCCTCTACACTTATATGACATCTTATTGCATTGCCATTATCGCCAATTTGCCACGGTGGAGTTTCGTTTTTACATTTATCACCTAAAATTCTTGGACATCGACCCTGAAAACAACAACCTTTTTCTGGTGGTCTTTCTTCTACTACATCCTCAGCAACTAATTTAGGTTTAATATCTGGATCAGGTTCTAACACAGCGCCTAGCAAAACTTCAGTATATGGATGTGAAGGAAATTGATATACATTTTTTGAAGGTCCAATTTCACAAAGTCTTCCTTGATATAAAACAGCGACTCTATCACTAATAGCTCTAACAACTGCAAGATCATGAGAAACAAAAATATAAGTAGTTCCAAAGTCTTCTTTTAACTTTTGTAATAAATTTAAAACAGCAGCTTGAACTGATACGTCTAAAGCAGAAGTAACTTCATCACATAAAATGATATCAGGTTTTGCAGCAAAAGCTCTAGCAACTGCAACTCTTTGTTTTTCTCCTCCTGATAGCTGTCTTGGGTATCTGGTCATATAAAATTTACCGAGTCTTACTTTTTCTAGAAGTTCAATAATATTTTTTTTTAATTCTTCACCAGATAAGCCAAAATATAATTTTAAAGGTTGAGCAAGAATTTCTTCAACCGTGTGATTTGGATTCAGGGATTCGTCTGGATTTTGAAAAATTAATTGAATAGCTCTAAGGTTGCTTGAATTTCTTTTTTTTAAGTCATTTGATAATATTTTATCTTTGTCAAATTTTATTTTTCCTTCTTTTGTTCTAAGCAAACCTGCTATTGATTTTAAAATAGTTGATTTACCACTTCCCGATTCTCCAACTAGTGCTAGCGTTTCTCCTTTATTAATATTTATATTTATATCTTTTACAGTTGGATTTGTATCTGTAATTTTATTTAAAATTTGATCTAGAAATTTTTGTTTAGCATAACTTATTGAAACATCAGTCAAATTTAAAATTTCATTAATTTTAATATTTTTTTCATTTCTTTTAATTTTTGTATTCTTATCATTTTTTTTTTCTATTAATTTTTTATAATTAAAACATCTAACACTTGTTTTTAATTCACTTACATATTCAAGGTTTGGAGAATTTTTTTTACATTTATCTTCTGCAAAATTACATCTATCATAAAAACTACATCCTTTTTGTATCATTCCTGGCTGTGGTTGGCTACCTGGCATAGAATCTGGTAATCCTGCTAAAGATAATTTAGGTATAGATTTTAAAAGACCATATGTATAAGGATGAACTGGTTGTTTTAAAATATCTCTAGCAGGTCCTTCCAAAACAATTTCTCCAGAATACATCACTATAATTCTATCGCTAACTTGGGCTATAGCTCCAAGATCATGGCTAACATAAACCATAGAAGTGCCAGTATCCTTTGCTATAAAATTTAATAGTTCTAAAACGTGCGCTTGTGTTGTTACATCTAAACCTGTTGTAGGTTCATCAAGCAAAAGTAGATCCGGATTCCCTGCTAACGCCATACCAACAGCAACTCTTTGTTGTTGACCACCAGAAAGTTCGTGGGGATATCTAAGCGCTATTGTTTCTGGTGAAGGAAGTCTTACTTTATTTAGCAATTCTGAGGTCTTATTATCCCTTTCACTCTTGTTTAATTTTGTGTGTAATTTTAATGCTTCATCTATTTGATACCCTATTTTTAAATTTGGAGTTAAAGATTGTCCTGCATTTTGAGGTATCATAGCAATTTTTCTTCCTCTAATCTTTTCTAACTCTCTATTTTCCATTTTAAGAAGATCAGATGAATTAAATATACATTCACCATCCATAGTAAATAAACCTTGTTTCACATATCCCATCATCGCTAATGCAAGTGTGCTTTTTCCAGACCCTGATTCTCCAACTATACCAACAGTTTCACCTTTTTTAATATTTGTTGTTATGTTTTTGAGAATTGAAATCTCATGACCTTTTTGACTTTTAAAACCAACTGATAAATTTTTAACTTTTTGAATTATTTCTTCCATAGGTTATACCGGAGCCTTAGTTGATCTGTCGATTCCTAATGCTTTAGCAAATGCATCTGCAGTTAAATTTATTCCAATTATTAAACTGCTCAATCCAACTATTGGAGCAATTACTGCCCAATAAGCAAATGACATAAGCCCTCTAGCATTTGATATCATCAAGCCCCAATCTGGAGTCGGAGGACTTACCCCAAATCCTAAAAACGACAAAGAGCTAAAACCAAGTAGCATCCAAGACCATCTCATTGCTCCTTCAACTAAAATAGCATCTCTTACATTGGGTATTATTTCATTCCAAATTATAGATAAGTTACTATGTCCTCTGGCACGTGCAGAAATTATAAAATCTTTTGCAATTACATCATGAGTTGCTGCTCTTGCAACTCTTACTATTCCTTTGCCATAAAAAAAACCAAGTGCAGGTATTAAGACTTCAGTAGAAGTGCCTAATAAAGATACTATTAACAACATTGCCAATATCCATGGAATTGATAAAAATGCGTCAACAATTCTCATAACTACATCATCTATTTTGCCTCCTACCAATCCACAAAAAATTCCTAACAAACCTCCCCAAAGCAAAGCTATTAAAGATCCAAAGAAAGTTATTGTAAGTGCAGTTCTTCCTCCCATAATAGTTCTTGTAAAAACATCTCTTCCCAAACTATCAGTTCCAAACCAATATTCTGATGATGGAGCTTGAAGCATAAGAGAAGGATCAATTGCCTTAAAATCATATGGTGCCAAATATGGACTTACAAAAGCTAACAAAATATGAAAAACTAAGATACTTAAACCTATAAAACCAGATGGTTTAGATGCCATAGTAACTAGCACCTCAGAAATTTTAAAGAAAATACTTTTTTTCTTGAATTCAGAAATTTTGTTTATTTCCATATTATTTTCTAATTTGTAAAGTTTTTAATCTTGGATTTAACATCAGAGTCAATAGATCTGCTATTAAGTTTATACTTACATAAATTGATGCAAGAATAATTGCGAGGGCTTGTACGGTTGGTAGATCTCTATTAGATATAGATTCAATTACTAAACGTCCTAAACCGGGATAATTAAATACCACTTCAGTAACCACAACTCCACCTAAAAGCCAAGCAATAGTCAAAGCTACAACATTTATTGCAGGCAATAATGCATTTGGCAAAACATGTTTGAAAACCATTTTCCAGTAAGGTACTCCCTTTAAAATTGCCATTTGAACATAATCACTTGCCATTACCTGGATAACGCTAGATCGAACCATTCGAGCCATATGAGCAGTCATTATCATTGCAATTGCAATTACAGGTAAAATTATATTTGGAAGTAATTCAGTTATAGTAACATCTGTAGGTACTATTACTATTCCAGGTAGCCATTCTAACCATATAGCTACTACTAAAATCAACAGTGTTGCACTTATAAATTCTGGAATTGTCATTGCAAATATTGTTACTGTTGAAATTGTTATATCAGGCAATTTATCTCTCCAAAGAGCTGTGACTATGCCAAGTATCAGGGCTATTGGAATTCCAATGATTATTGCTGCTGAGGCCAAAACCATTGAATTTTTCACTCGCGGTCCTAAAACCTCATTAATTGGCATTTGCCCACTTAAAGAATATCCAAAATCACCTTGAACTACATTATATGCCCAAGAAAGATATCTTTCATGCGCAGGAATATTTAATCCTAACCTTTCATAACAAGCTTCTAATGCTGCACCATATGCTTCACGTTCAAGATAAGTGGTGCAAGCGTCTCCAGGTAAAACTTCTGTTCCAGCAAAAGTTATTAATGATACTATAATTAGTGTGATTAAACCCAGCAAAATTCTTTTTATTATTAAAAAAAACATAATTAAGATTATTGTTCTTAATTTTAAAAATAAATATTAATAAATGAAACAATTTTACAGGCCTTAAAATAGATAAGGCCTGTAAAAAATAATTTGTATTAATCTACTTGTACTTTATGCCATCTAACTGAAAAAACCTCAACTTCATCAAGATTTTTTACTCTAGAAGATGTAACAACTAGCTTAGATACGTGGTATGGAATCATAGTTCCAGCTTCTTCCCACAAAGTTTTTTGTGCATTTTGATAAGCTTGTTTTCTTTTACCAAAGTCAAGCTCTCCTCTAGCATCTGCTAAATTTTTATCAAATGACGAACTTTTATAAAAAGATTCATTCCATTTTGCACCACTATGATAAGCTTCATGCAAAATACTATCAGCTGGTCTTTCATTCCAACGTGTCATAGCTACAGCTTTTTTCATCCAAGTTTCTTTCCAATAACTTTTTGAAGGAGTCATTTGGATATCTGCTTTAATGCCTGCTTTAGCTAACTGTTGTTGCATCACCTCAGCGATTGTTGGCCATGTTGGTTCTTTTGTAGAAACATGAATAGTCATTTCAATACCATTTGGATATCCAGCTTCACTTAAAAGCTTCTTAGCTCCATTGATATCTTGAGAACAATCCATATCAAGACGATATTGGTCAGATGGTGCGACTGGTGTATCACATGATACTGTTGCTGCTCCACCCATAACAAGATCAACAAGTTCTTGTCTATCAACTGCCATACGTACTGCTTTTCTTACTTTTGGATTATCAAAAGGAGCAGTATCTGTTCTCATAACCATGCCTCTCCAGTTACCTGTTGGTACTACTGTAGTTTTAAATTTAGAGTTTCCATCAAATATTTTTTTCTGAGCAAATGGAACATATCTATTCATATCAATCTGACCAGTAAGAAGAGCTTGTACTCTTGCTTCTCCATCAGGTATTGCAATTACGTGAACTTCTGCAAGTCCTGGTGCACCTTCCCAATAGTCTGGATTTGCTTTTAAAATTGTTGTTCCCTCTGCATCAAACTTATCAACTATAAATGGACCAGTTCCAATTCCTGTTTTTCCAATTGTGTCTCCAGATCCTGAAGGTATCATTCTTAATCTATAATCAGTTAATAATAATGGAAAATCAGCGAATGAAGTATTTAATTTCATTTTTACTGTATGAGAATCTACTATCTCTATATCTGTTACAGAGCTCATACTTTTTTTTGCTGGAGATCCAATATCTGGATCTTTAACTCTCATTAAAGAATATTTTACATCTTCTGCGTCAAAATCAGAACCATCATGAAATTTAACTCCTTTACGAAGATTAAACGTCCACTCAGTTGCATCTGAATTTCCAGACCAATCTGTGGCAAGCTCTGGCGATGTAACTCCGTCAAGATTTTTTCTTACTAATCTGTTTTGAGTCATTATTACTACTTGGAACAAACGTCCTTTCGTAATTGCATCTAAATTAGTATCTTTTCCAAATCCAAGATCGTGTGACAATTTAAATACTCCACTTGATGCGTTGGCTGAAGAAAATGCTACTAATAACGATATCAAAGAAACCGATATCAATTTTATAATGTTTTTCATATTTTTCCCTCTCTTTAAAAAGAGGGAAGTTAACAAGTTGAGTGATGCTTAGCAACAGGCAAAATTGTTACGTTTTTATTGATTGTATTTGATAGTTAAACTATTTTGCTGAAATAAATTAAATTAATGAATAAAGCTCTAAATAAATTAAGATTTACTGTTAAACCTTCTATTTCTGATGGAGAAAAAGCTTTAGAATTAGCAAGAACTATAGGTGTGCATCCTCTAACTTATCAGGAATTACCTTTTGATCCAGAGTACTCAATATATGCAGGCCGCCTAACTCCTGAAAAACTTTCAAACGCAACTGCAGATGAAATGTATTGGAAAATAAGACAAGAATTAATTTTTCGTCATACAGGAGAACATCCTTATGAAATATCAGGACCTGATGCATTAAAACTTCTACAAAAAATATTTCCTAGAGATATTTCAAAAGTTAAAAAAGGAAGATGTTCATATCAATTTGCTTGTTATCATGATGGTGGAATGATTACAGATGGATTATTATTAAAAATAAATGATAATCAATTTTGGTTTGCTCAAGCTGATGGTGATATGTTTTCATGGTATAAAGCTCATGCAGAAGGTTTGAATGTAAAAATTATTGAACCCAATGTATGGGTTAGCCAGATTCAAGGTCCAAGATCTATGGGGCTTTTAGATCATCTAACGAAAACAAATATTTCTTCAAGTTGGAAATATTTTGACTGGAAAGAAATAGATATTTCAGAAGAAAAAGTGATTATAAGCCGTTCAGGATTTAGCAATGAACTTGGTTGGGAAATATATTTTCGTCCAGAAAATAATATTCAAAAATTAGGTGACCTAATTCTTAAAGAAGGTTCAAAAATGGGAATGATTATAACAGCCACTCCAGTTTTTCGATGTAGAAGGATTGAGGCTGGTCTTCTTTCTGCTGGACAAGATTTTACTAACAAAACAGATCCTTATTCTGTCGGACTTGGAAGATTTATTGATATAGACAAAGAAAGTTTTATTGGAAAAGAAGCCTTACAAAAATCAGATAAAAAATGTCGAACTTGGGGTATACGTGTTGAAAAAGGTACGGCAATTAAAGGTAAGAATTTAAAAATAAATGGAAAAATTGTTGGAGAAGTTACCTCAAGTACATGGTCTCCTTATCAAGTTTGCGGTGTAGGAATTGTTCATATGCAAGATTGCAATTTAGGCCCAGGAACAGTTCTTGAAGTCAACTGTACGGATGGCAAGACTCATAGCGGAGAATTATGCGAACTTCCTATGTTCGATCCAAAAGGAGAAATTGTTAGAGGAAAAAATAAAAATATTCCAAAAGAACCAAATCCATGGGTAGGAATAAAAAGATAGTATCCATTGGTGGCGGAGGATTTACGCATGAAACAGATGAAAGTCTGGATCAATTTATTCTAAAACAGATAAATATAAAAAATCTTAAAATTGGATTTTTACCAACAGCTAGTAAAGATGATAATCAAAAAATTAATTTATTTTATAAAAGATTTGAAAATATTAACTCACAATTATCGCATTTTAATCTTTGCTCAAAAATAGATGGTTTTAAAGAATGGTTTTTAAATAAAGATTTGATTTATGTCGGTGGCGGAAATACTTTTTACATGCTTGAAATCTGGAAAAAAAATAATTTAATTAAAATTTTTAAAGAAGGTTATAATAATGGAATAATCTTATCAGGTGTAAGTGCGGGGGCTATTTGTTGGTTTGATTGGATGTTATCAGACTCAAAAGGTTTAGGATTTAAACCTTTGAGAGGAATAAATTTAATTTCAGGAAGTTGTACACCTCATGCATCGGAAGGTAATAGAATAAATCAATTCCAAAATGACATTAAAAACAGTAAATTGCCTGAAGGAATAGCTATAGATGATGGTGTAGCAGTACTTTTTATTGACGGAAAACCATCAGAAGTTTATTCATCAAGAAAAAATCATGATGCTTATTTTATAGATAAAAATAAAAAAATTAGTCTAAAAGAGCATATTAAAAAAAATTATGAGTAAAAAAATTAAACCAAGTAAAAAAATTCATAGTCTTGAAGATGCAAGAAAACTTGCAAAAAAAAGACTCCCAAAAATGTTTTTTGATTTTATAGATGGTGCTGCTGGAGACGAGAAGCTTAGCGAATTAAATAGTTTAGCGTTAGATCAAATAAGACTTGAGCCTAAGGTTCTTAGAAATGTTGAAAAAAGAAATTTAAATAAAAAAATTTTTGGAATTGACTATGATCTCCCTTTTGGATTTGCTCCTATGGGAATGTGTAACTTAACTTGGCCAGGTGCAGACAGGATGTTAGCTAATGAAAGTATAATTAATAATATTCCAGCTTGTGTATCTATGGCATCAACAACCTCATTAGAAAAAATGTATGAATTTACTGAAGGAAGGTCTTGGCTTCAATTATATATATTTCAAGATGAAAAATTTGTAATGGAGCTCTTAGATAGAGCAAAGAAAACAGGATACAAAACTCTTGTATTAACGGTAGATGTTCCAATTCAATTCAGAAGATCTAAAGATGATAAAAATGGATTTACGGTTCCATTTAAAATTGGACCTAAACAATTTTTTGATTTTGCTACTCACCCGAATTGGTCAATCTCAACTTTATTGTACGGTATTCCAAAGCCTATGAATTATGAAACTTCAAAAAGTGGAAATAAATTTGTTAGAAGCGAAAGTAGAGGATCTACAGATTGGGAAACATTAAAACGTATAAGAGATGCTTGGACAGGAAAATTAGTTGTAAAAGGTGTCATGTCACAAGAAGATTCATTAAAAATAAAAGATCAAGGCGCTGATGCAATACAAGTTTCTAACCATGGAGGAAGACAATTAGAAAGCGCAACATCAGCTATCAATGCTTTGCCATTAATAAGAGAAGCTTTAGGTAAAGAATTTCCTCTAATTTTCGATAGCGGAATAAGAAGCGGCGGAGATATAGTTAGAGCTCTTGCTTTCGGTGCAGATTATGTCATGATTGGAAGACCTTTAATGTATGCTATTGGGGCAGATGGTGCTCAAGGGTTAAGGAAAATTATAGAAATAATTATAGGAGAATTAAGCACAACACTTGGTTTAGTTGGTTTAACTGATATTAATGAAATTACTTCTGACATCGTTGCTCAGAAATTTTTTAAAGATATGAAATATTAAAAATATGGAAAAAAAAATTAGAGGCGGAGCATTAATTGCAAGAGCTTTAAAAGAAAAAGGTATTGATAAAGTTTTTACATTATCTGGAGGTTTTTGTAATCCAGCTTTAGAAGGATTTATGGAATGTCAAATAGAAGTTACAAATTGTCCTCATGAACAAATTGCAGGGCATATGGCTGATGGATACACTAGAATTACCCGAAAACCATCGGTTTGTTTGGTAGGACCCGAAGGTTTTGCAAATGCTGTACCATCGATGATGGAAGCTTGGGGAGAAAGAACTCCTATAATTTATATAACAGGATCTAGCAGCTTAAAAAGGCAAGGTTCAGGTGGTTTTAAAGAAATAGATGATGTTTCAATAGCTGCTCCTTTAACTAAATTTAGTGCGAGTATTACTGATGGAAGTAGAATTAGAGAGTTCGTTGATAAGGCTTATAGAATTGCAACGAATGGTTACCCAGGCGCTGTTCATTTAAGTCTACCTGTAGACATAATGTTTTCTTCTTTTTCAGAAGATGTGGGCCTTGAAGAAAGACCTTTTTCACATAAAGCAAAACCTATAGCAAAAGCTTGGCCTGATCCAAATTCAATATCAGAAATTTTAGAACTTGCTTCCAATTCAAAAAAACCAATTTTGATAGGTGGACATGGGGTATGGTGGTCGCATTCTGAAAAAAAATTAGAAAATGCTGGAAACAATTTAAATATTCCAATCTTCAATATACCTTATCATCAAAAATTGTTAGGAGAAGAAGCTAACTCATATATGGGTTTAGCTGATATCCATCAATATCCACCCTCTGAATTTGCATTAAATAATTCAGACTTAGTTTTAATGGTTGGAGCAAGGCTAGATAATCAAATGAATTTTGGAAACCCTCCTTTTTTTCCAAAAGATACTAAACTAGTTTGTATAAATGGTTCACATGAGGAAATAGAATTTAATAGAGCTGCTGATATAAATCTTTTATGTGACCCTGGAGTATTTTTAGACACTTTAAACAACTTAAAGAAAAATAAAAAATGGAGTTTAGATAAAGGTTGGTTTGATGAAAATAAGAATAAAAAAAATGAATGGGTAAATAAATCTTTAAACGATTTAGAAATCGAGGCTGAAGACACAAAAAAAAATGGTGGTAAAATACATCCCCTGCAGTTATCTCTAGATGTTCAAGAAGCAATGAGTGAAAAAGATTGGTTGGTTATAGATGGAGGAAACACACATTTTTGGTCAGAAATTGCAATTAACATTGCGGGAGCAAAAGGTAAAAAACTTGGTGGAATTTTGCATCCAGGAACGTTTAGTATGTTGGGAGTGGGAGTTTCTTTTGCACTATCGGCCAAAAATAATAACCCAGATTCTAATGTAATTCTTATAAGTGGAGATGGTGCTTTTTTATCTGGAGGAATGTCCATAGAATCTGCTTTTTTTGAAAAGAAACCAATTGTTGTTGTTATTGATAATAACGGAGGATTAGCTTCTATTGGTCAACAACAAGAACGTTTATTTGAAAGTGGAAAAAGAGTTGCAACCGATTTTAGAGATATTCCTTTTCATAAGATTTTTGAAGGTTTTGGGGGATATGGTGAACTTGTTAGTAAAAGAGAAGAACTTGCTCCAGCTTTAAAGAGAGCTATTGCTAGTGGTAAGACAGCATGTGTAAATGTAAAAGCAAAACCAGTATTAAGTCCTATTGTTGCTGCAGTTGCTTCTAAAAGAGAAAAGTCATCAATAGAATAATTATGGCAACTTTATCTTCACATTTATTAAATTCAGTAAACGGTACACATGCAAATGATGTAGATATAATTATATATCAAATCAAATCAAATGGAGAAAAAAAAGTTTTCTATGAAACAAAAACTGATAGTGGTGGTAGACTCTTAAAGGATTTCGAACTTAATGATGAAGATTGTAAATCAGAATATGAAATGATTTGTAAAACTGGAAATTATTTTTCTGAAAAAAAAATAGTTTCAGAAATTTCTGTTAAATTTAAAATGCCAGATCCAAATAAAAAATACCATATACCAATAATAATCTCACCTAATGGTTACTCAATTTGGTGGTCTGACTAAAATTAATTTATAACTTTAAGATATGCAAAAAAATATTAAATTAAATATGTCTAGACGAATAAGAAGAACGCCTTTTACAAATAAAGTTGAAGAATGCGGCGTATCAGATTTTACAGTAGTTAATCATATGCTTTTGCCAAAAGGATTTAATAATTCAATTGAAGAAGATTACTGGCATTTAAGTGAACATGTTCAAATTTGGGATGTTTCTTGTCAAAGACAAGTTCAAATTACTGGTCCTGATTCTCAAAAACTGGTCCAACTAATGACACCTAGATCCTTAGAAAATATGGAAACTGGCAAATGTTTTTATATTCCCATAATTGATGAAAATGCAGGAATGATAAATGATCCAGTTTTGCTAAAACTTGATGATGATATGTTTTGGATATCAATAGCTGACTCCGATATTTTATTATGGGCAAAAGGTTTAGCTTTAGGTTCTAATTTTGATGTAAAAATAATAGAACCTGACGTTTATCCATTAGCAGTACAAGGACCCAAATCGGAAGCACTAATGGTAGAAATTTTTGGTCAAGATATAAAAAAAATTAAATTTTTTAATTTTAAAATTTTTGATTTTCAAGGAACTAAACAAATCATTGCTAGATCTGGCTACAGTAAAGAAGATGGTTTTGAAATTTATTTTAAGGGACATGAAGATTATTTTGATAGTATCCAATTAGGTGAACAACTTTGGAATGCTATATGGGAAACTGGTAAAAATTTTAATATTTTACCAGGTTGTCCTAACTTAATTGATAGAATAGAAGCAGGTTTAATGTCATATGGTAATGACTTTACAAAAGAAAATAACCCTCTGGAATGTAATTTAGATAAATACTGCAATCCAAAGGAAACTCATAATTTCATAGGCAAAGATGCATTAAGAAAGATTCAATCCGAAGGAATTAAACAAAAGATGAGAGGAATTATTTTTGATGGCAAACCTTGCGCCCCAACAGGAAAACCTCTTCCAATATTTTCACAAAATAATGATAAAATTGGTCAAATTGCATCTGGAATTTACTCTCCTAGAATTAAAAAAAACATAGGTCTTTCGATGATTTTAAAAGATCATTGGGAAACTGGCCAAAATGTTATCGTTCAAAACATTGATGGATCCAAACATGAAGGAATTATAACCACTTTACCATTTCCAAAATAATCCTATATAATCATTTTTAAAATGTATAAATCTGTAATAGCTGGATATTCTCGATCACCGTTTACAATGGCTAGAAAAGGTGCCCTTGTTGATACA
>CACACV010000012.1 GCA_902531025.1 uncultured Pelagibacteraceae bacterium
CAGAGGGTGAAAAACCCAACCAAGGAGAAATTAATTCACAAATACTTTATTCTGAACCAGAAGGTTTAAATACAAATAAAGAATTACCTAAAGTGGAAAAAAGTGCATTTAAAAAAGGAGTTTATTATTAATGCCTCGAAAAACAATATTAGAAGAATGTGATGTTTTAGTCGTAGGTGGAGGTATGGCTGGAACTGGTGCAGCTTTTGAAGCTAGACACTGGGGTAGAGATTTAAAAATAATTTGTGTTGAAAAGGCGAATATAGACAGAAGTGGAGCTGTAGCTCAAGGTCTTTATGCAATCAACTGTTATATGGGTATGCAATGGGATGAAAATCAACCCGAAGATCATGTAAGATATGCCCGTAATGATCTAATGGGCATGGTTAGAGAAGATCTTGGTTATGACATGGCTCGTCATGTTGACTCAACGGTACATATGTTTGATGAGTGGGGATTACCTATGATGAAAAACGAAAAGACTGGTCGTTATTTAAGAGAAGGCAAGTGGCAAATAATGATTCATGGCGAAAGTTATAAACCAATAGTTGCTGAAGCAGCAAAAAAATCTGCAGATAAAATATACAATAGAATTATGATCACCCATCTACTTATGGATGAAACAAAAGAGAATAGAGTAGGAGGAGCAGTAGGATTTAATATGAGAACTGGAGACTACTATGTCTTTAGAGCAAAAACAGTAATAGTTGCTGCAGGTGGAGCATCACATATATTTAAACCAAGAGCTGTTGGAGAAGGAATGGGCAGAACTTGGTATGCACCTTGGAGTAATGGCTCGGCTTATGCATTACCAATCGCTGTTGGAGCTAAAATGACTCAAATGGAAAATAGAATTGTATTATGTAGATTTAAAGATGGGTATGGTCCAGTTGGAGCTTATTTCCTTCATTTAAAGACTTACACCCAAAATGCCAATGGAGAAAATTATGAAAAAAAATGGTATGAACATACAAAAAAAATGGTTGGCGAATATATTGATCATCATCCAACACCTACTTGTTTAAGAAATCATGCTTTTATTCAAGAGACAATGGCTGGAGGTGGACCAATTCATATGGTTACTACGGAAGCATTTCAAGATCCACATTTAGAAACTGTTGGATGGGAAAATTTTCTAGGGATGACAGTTGGACAGGCTGTTGTATGGGCATCTCAAAATATTGATCCAAAATATACAAATCCTGAACTAACAACATCAGAACCTTACGTTATGGGTTCACATGCTACTTGCTCGGGAGCATGGGTGAGCGGCCCAGAAGATCTTTCGCCTCCAGAATATTTTTGGGGATATAATAGAATGTTAACTGTAGAAGGTCTTTTTGGAGCAGGTGATACCGTAGGTGGAAGCGCTCATAAATTCTCATCAGGATCATTTACAGAAGGAAGATTAGCGGCAAAAGCAGCTGTAAAATATATTGAGGATGAAAAAGCTAAAGATATTAAAGTAAGCGATAAACAATGTGAGGATTTTAAAGAGATTATTTATAAACCATTAGAGAATTATACTGTTGGTAGAAACGAAATTACTGGAGGGACAGTATCTCCGAGTTATATTTCTCCTATACAAGGCCTACAAAGACTTCAAAGAATTATGGATGAGTATGTAGGAGGTATTGCTACCAATTACATGACTAATGCTAATATGCTTAAAAAAGGGTTGGAGTTATTACAATGGCTACAAGAGGATTTAGAAAATGTTGGCGCTGAAGACTATCACCAGCTAATGCGTGCATGGGAGCTAAAACACCGAGCTTTGACTTCCCAGTGTGTAACAGAACATACAATGTTTCGTGAAGAAACACGTTGGCCAGGTTACTATTACAGAGGAGATCATTTAAAATTAGATGACGAAAATTGGCATTGTTTAACAGTATCAAAAAGAGATCCTAAAACTGGTAAATTTACATTAGAAAAAGTACCTGTTTACCACATAGTAGATGAAAAAGAGAAAAAACAAGCTTCTTAATATATAATATCAATTTAATGAGCATTATAGATAAGTCTGACGAAGAATTATTCAAAATTGCTGAGCCAATTTGGGCCAATTTAGTAAAGTCATCAAATATAAAAGACTATGGTGGTTTCACTAAAGATTTGTCTTCCCAGATGCTTTATGGAGCAAATGAGGTTGAGCTTGGCAAGCAATGGGCTAACAATGAACTTATATCGACATTGTCAGAAGGCTGTAAGGCTTTTGGCTGCATTAGAAGGGGACTTTATATTACAATATTGTACAAACAGACCAGCACCAAAATACCAGGAGAGTTCTTGGGACGACTGGTTTTAGGTGACGAAGGTGATGAAGTTAAAGTTTTTGGAGCTACAATCTTTTAAAATTTTTTTTAATTTATTAAAAAAATTCTTGCAAAATTTATAATCTGGGTGTACTTGGCGTGTATGCTTAATAATTTTCAAAAAAATTTAAAATCCTTTATTAAGCAATTTCAAAATTTTCAAACACTAATTAACGCTAAATCTGCTGTATATTTTGGTTTAGCTACATACTGGTTAATTATCTTATTTGGGACATTTACCAATATATAATCAATTAGTTGACTTTAATATTTTAGAATAATAGTTACTTCATATGGAATATTTTCTTCCAATAGCTGAGGTCTATGTAAACATTCCATTAATATTTATTCTTAGTTTAGTTGTTGGAGTTCTTTCTGGTCTATTCGGTGTTGGTGGTGGTTTTTTAATGACGCCGTTTTTAATTTTTTTAGGAATACCACCTTCTTATGCAGTTGCAAATGAAGCAAATAATATTTTAGGAACATCGGTATCAGGTTCTACTACACATTATTTAAAAGGAACTTTGGATTATAAAATGGGTTTTATGATAGTAATAGGTGGTGCAGTTGGAACAATATTAGGAATTATAACTTTTTCTTATTTTAAGGATATTGGTAAAATTAATATCGTTATTTCATTGGCTTATATGTATATTTTGGCAATTATTGGAACAATAATGTTGGTTCAAGGTGTTAGCGAGATAGATAGAGCAAGAAGAAAAATAATAATTAAGAAAAAACTTCATTCACATTATTGGATACATTTTCTTCCATTTAGAATGAAATTTAAAAAATCTAAATTATATGAAAGTATATTTACCCCAATCATTATTGGCCTATTGGTTGGATTCCTTGCAGCAATAATGGGTATAGGGGGAGCATTTATTTTAGTGCCCGCAATGATTTATATTATTGGAATGCCTACAAAATTAGTTCCAGGAACATCCTTGTTTGTTACAATTTTTGTTAGCGCAATTGTAACAGTTCTCCATGCTTTTCATTATGGTTCTATAGATCTTATGCTAGTTATGGTTTTAATACTTGGTTCTATTCTAGGAGTTCAAGTAGGTCAAAAATTAGGAGAAAGAGTTGACAGTTCACAATTTAAAACAATTTTAGCAATTTTATTATTATTAGTGGGTGTAGCAATTGCTTATGATGCATTTTTTGCTGAAAAAACAATTAGAATAGTTTCAGAAACTAATGGAGCTCAGTCATTAAGTGTATTTGCAAAATTTATTAAAGATATTTCAATAAATGTACCTGTACTCTATGGTATATTTTCTATTGGTTTAGCACTTGTTCTTGGAGTAGGGGCTGCAATAATTAGAAAATTTATTTCAGATACAAGAAGAAGATATAAGCAAGCTATTAAATCTTAAGCACTTCTAAAAAGTTTTGTCATTATAAATTCTTTATGGCCAAGTACTTCAGCGCATGTCAATCTTCCGCTAGCAGCTCGAATAGTAGTTTTAATTAATTCATCACCTGCTTGATTCATATTCATCTCCCTTTTTAAAATTTTTGAAACATCTAAATCGATATGTTCTTTCATATTAACAGCAGTATTTGGGTTACCTGTTAATTTCACGACAGGTTCAATGGCATTTCCTATGATGTTACCTTGTCCAGTTGGAAATAAATGGATATTAAATCCTGCAGCAGCTTGTAATGTTAAACATTCACCTGCAGCTGATGAAGTATCCATAAAATATAGACCTGGACCTTTTTTAGGCTCCTCTGCTGGAGTCAACACATCTAAAAATGTTCTTGATCCAATTTTTTGAAAGTTTCCAAAAGCCTTTTCTTCAATTGTAGTAAGTCCTCCAGCTATATTACCCGCAGTTGGTTGGCTCTCAGAAAGGTCATTAGTTGCTTCTTTTAGTATAAAATCGTTATAATCACTCCAAGTTTTCATAAATTTTTCAGAAGCTTCTGGTGTAGCTCCTCTAGTAGCACATACTTTTTCAGCCCCTGTTAGCTCAGATGTTTCACCAAAGCAAAGATGAACACCTAATGGCTCTAATTTATCCATCAGATTACCAACAGCTGGATTAGCTGCCATACCCGAAGTCGTATCTGATTCCCCACATTTAACAGATATCCATAAGTCACTTAAAGGACATTCCTCTCTTTGTTTTTCCGAAGCCCATTGTGAAAATTCTTGAGCTGTTCTAGAAGCTTTCATTATAGTTTGAATATCACCAGCTCCTTCAATACTAAAACCTTCGACAGGCTTTCCTGTAGTTGCAATTGCATCTACAATTTTTTTGGTCCATTTTGGTTCTATGCCAATAACAACACATGCTGCAACGTTAGGATTTTTTCCTGTTCCAATCATTGTGTCAAAAAATAATTCTAAGTCAGCTCCAAATTGAAGTCTTCCATAAGCGTGAGGTATAGCAAAAGTTCCTTTTATGTTATTTGCTACTGCTTCTGCACAGGCATTCGAGATATCATCAACCGGGAGAATAATAACATGATTTCTAGTACCAACTCTTTTGTTTTCTCTTTTATAACCTAAAAAACTTTTTGGGATTTCCATAAAATTACCACTTCTTTGTTTTTACATTATGAACGTGGACGTGTTCACCTTTTTTGATAGATTTAACTACTCTGCCAATATCATGACCATATTTAATAATAGTATCTCCTTCTTTAAAGTCTATCATTGCTATTTTATGACCTAGTGGAATTTCATTTTTTGATTGAATTTGCACAGAACTGTCATTTTCCATAACCCAACAGTTACAATCTTGATTAGGTATAATTTTTTCAATAACTACAACACCAACATTGTCTTTTTCGTCGTGAATTATAATATCTGTATTTGCCATTGTGGCGATTTCTTTGTTTGAAATTTTGAACAATTTATATATGAATTGTATCCTTTGACAATTAAAAAATAATATTTATCAAGGTCTTATTATGACTAAAATGACAACAGAAGAAGCATTTATAAAAGTTCTACAAATGCATGGTATAGAACATGCTTTTGGAATTATTGGTTCTGCATTCATGCCAATCTCAGACTTATTTCCAAAAGCTGGAATTACTTTTTGGGATGTTGCCCATGAAACTAATGGCGGATTAATAGCTGATGGATATACAAGAGCGACAGGAAAAATGTCAATGGTTATTGCTCAAAATGGCCCGGGTATAACAGGTTTAGTTACTCCAATTAAAACTGCATATTGGAATCATACACCTTTACTTCTAGTTACTCCTCAAGCCGCAAACAAAACTATGGGACAAGGTGGTTTTCAAGAAGTAGAACAAATGAATTTATTTAAAGACATGGTTTGCTATCAAGAAGAAGTAAGAGATCCTTCAAGAATGGCAGAAGTTCTTAATAGAGTGATAGAAAAAGCATTTAGAGGTTCAGCGCCTGCACAAATCAATGTGCCAAGAGATTATTGGACTCAAGTTATAGATATAGAATTACCACCAATTGTGAGATTTGAAAGACAAGGCGGAGGAAAAACTGCGATAGATCAAGCTGCTAAAATTTTATCTAATGCTAAGTTTCCAGTAATTTTGTCTGGAGCAGGAGTTGTTATTGGTAACGCCATAGAAGACTGTAAAAAATTAGCTGAAAAATTAGATGCGCCTGTATGCAATGGTTACCAGCATAATGATAGTTTTCCTGGAAGTCACCCTTTGGCTGTAGGACCTCTTGGTTACAATGGATCAAAAGCTGCAATGGAATTGATATCTAAAGCTGATGTTGTATTAGCATTAGGTACGAGGTTAAATCCTTTTTCAACTTTACCTGGTTATGGAATTGATTACTGGCCAAAAAATGCAACCATTATTCAAGTTGACATGAATCCAGATAGAATTGGACTAACTAAAAAAGTAACAGTTGGGATTTGTGGTGATGCCAAAATGGTATCTCAACAAATATTGAAAAAACTTTCGCCTGAAGCTGGAAATCACGGAAGAAAGGATAGAAAAAACTTAATTCATCAAACAAAATCTTCTTGGTTACAAACTTTAACAAGTCTAGATCATGAAGATGACGATCCAGGAACAGTTTGGAATAAAGAGGCAAGAGAAAGAGACAAGGAAAGAATGTCCCCGAGACAAGCATGGAGAGCTATCCAAGCTGGTATGCCCGATAATGTCATTATATCAAGCGATATAGGAAACAATTGTGCAATCGGCAATGCTTATCCTACATTTGAAAAAGGAAGAAAATATTTAGCACCAGGATTATTTGGACCTTGTGGTTATGGTTTTCCTTCTATACTTGGTGCAAAAATCGGATGTCCAGATACTCCGGTAATTGGATTTGCTGGTGATGGAGCTTTTGGTATCAGCATGAACGAAATGAGTTCGTGCGCAAGAAAAGAATGGCCACCTATAACTATGGTAATATTTAGAAATTATCAGTGGGGAGCTGAAAAAAGAAATTCAATTTTATGGTTTGATGACAATTTCGTTGGAACTGAACTCGATCCAGAATTAAGTTACGCAAAGGTCGCTACAGCTTGTGGATTAAAAGGTGTAACCGTTAAGACTATGGAAGAAACAACAAATGCTATAAAACTATCTTGCGATGATCAAAAAAAAAGGTATTACTACATTTATAGAAATAATCCTTAATCAAGAATTGGGAGAACCATTTAGAAGAGATGCAATGAAAAAACCAGTTGAAGTTGCTGGAATAAATACAAAGGATATGAAGCCACAAATCCTTAAAAATGGATAATATAAAAAGTTCTAGATTTAACAAAACTACTTTTATAATTCTTATATCAATAGTTTTTTCAATATTAATTTTCAATTTTTTATTTAGTCAAAAAGATAAAAAAATAAAAGAATTTATAATTGATGAAGAGACCCAAATTGTAAAAGAAAAAATAAATGAAAAAGAAATTATTTGCGATGTCAATTTTGTCGTATCTAATTGTTTAAATGAAGATTTAGATAATAATATTTTATTAATTGGGAATTCTCAGTTAAACGGAATTAATCAAAAAAAAAAAAATGATCATCTAACAAGTTATTATCTTATAAATAGACTTCAGAAGATAGATACAAATCTAATCACTTTTGCTTTGCCCAATGGTTCAATTACAGAGTTTTTAATATTATATGAATATTTAAATTCAAAAATTAAAGTAGATAAATTAGTAATACCTTTAGTATTTGATGACTTAAGAGAAGGTACTATACGATCAGATCTTTCCTCATTATTTGATGATTTTGATTTTAAAAATAAATTTAACAAAAACCAACATAGAAAAAAAATTTTAAAAAAAATTATCAAGCAGAATGATGTCGTAAAAAATTATGAAAGTGAAGAAAGTATTCAAGATTTGGTAGAAAGAAAAATTAGCAATTTTTTAAATACATGCTGTAATTATGAAAGTAAAAAAAAATATGCTGCTAACAGGATATATCATAATTTATATTTACTAAGAAATTACATTTTTAATATTGATCCCTCATCTGAGAGAAAAATGATTCCTTCATTCTACCAAGATAATGTTGAGTCTTTAAAAGAAATAATTAAATCATCAAAAAAAAATAATATTAATTTATATTTTTATATTGCTCCAATAAGACAAGATTTAAAACTTCCATATAAAATAGATGAGTATAATGAATTTTTAATATTTTCTGAGAAAATCAGCGAGACCTATAAGGTAAATTTTAGAAATTATGAAAAAATTATTCCAAATAATTTGTGGGGCACAAAACCTGGCACGAGTATTGATAGAAATAAAGAAGTTGATTTTATGCATTTTCAAGGTCCTGCTCATAAAATATTAAGCTCTCATATTTATAACTTTTTGAATTCAAATGATTTTTAATTCGTTTTCATTTTTAATTTTTCTAACAGTTTTTCTATTATTATATTGGAGTTTAAATTTAAAATTTAGATTAATATTAATTTTTATTTCAAGTTTAATTTTTTATGGTTTCTGGAGAATTGATTTTATTCCACTTTTATTATTTTCGGTCTTTGTAGATTTTTTTGCCTCTAAAAAAATTTATCAAACAAAAATAAGAAAAAACAAAAAAAAATTTTTGTTATTAAGTTTGTTTATTAATATTGGTTTACTTGTATTTTTTAAATATTTTTATTTTATTCATGATAGTACCTCCCAGCTATTTAGCTTTGTAGGTGTAAATGTAATACCATTTGAGTATAAAATTTTACTACCAATTGGAATAAGTTTTTATACTTTTCAGTCAATAAGTTACACAATAGATGTTTATAGAAACCAAATAAAACCAGAAAAAAATTTTTTAATTTTAGCAAATTATGTCATTTTTTTTCCTCAATTAGTTGCTGGTCCAATTCTTCGTGCAAGTGAAGTTCTTTGGCAATTTAAAGAAAAAAGAAAATTTAAATTAGAAAATTTCAATAATGGAATTCAAAGAATTATTTTTGGTCTATTCCTTAAAATTGTTTTAGCAGATAATATTGCTAAATTTGTTGATCAAGGCTTTCTAATGGATCCAAATTTAATTTCTGCCCTTGATGTAATTACGCTAAGCTATCTTTTTGGATTTCAAATTTATTTTGATTTTGCAGGTTATTCACATATAGCTATAGGATGTGCATTAACAATGGGAATAAAATTTAGAGAAAATTTTAATTTTCCATATCATAGCATTTCCCCAAAAATATTTTGGAAAAATTGGCATATATCTTTATCAAGTTGGGTAAGAGATTATATCTATCTCCCCTTGCTAAAAATTGAATCAGTAAATAATTCTGGAGGAGGTTTTGATAAATATTTAGATCATCAGCATTTAAAATTATTTACAATATTGGCCTTGTTTATAACATGGTCCTTAATGGGATTATGGCATGGAGCTTCTTGGAACTTCGTTTTTTGGGGAATATGGAATTTTTTAGTAATACTCTTATTTAGATTAATTAATAAATTATTTAGAGATAATAATAACTATTTAACAAATATTGTAAGCTGGTTTATTTCTTTAAATTTAATAATGGTAGGTTGGATTTTTTTTAGATCTGAAAATTTAGATTTAAGTTTTCACATGTTATCAAATCTTATATTTTTTAAAAATTGGACTTTTTTATCGTTAAAAGAAAATACTTACATAGTAGCATTGCTTGTGACATTTTTTTACTTAATTTCACCAGTAATTATAAAAATTTTTAAATTCATCTCTATAAAAAATAAGTTAATTGCAGATTTTGTATTAGCAATTTCTATAATTTCATCCTTAGTATTAATTTTAATTTATAATCAAGAAGTAAATCAATTTATCTATTTCCAATTTTAGATGTCAAAATTAAATTTAATAAATGACAATGATTGTGGGTGGATCAATCAAATTCAAAAAAGAATAAATATTAGAAATCTTAAAGATGATTTAAAATCGGACTATTTAATAGTTGGAGCAGGTTATACAGGTTTATCTGCTGCTAGAAAATTATCAGAAATTCATAAAGATAAAAAAATAATATTAATCGATGCTCAATTGGCTGGAGAAGGAGGTAGCAGTAGAAACTCTGGATATTTAGTTGATACAACTTTAAATGATGGATTTACTTCAAATAAAGATCTTCAAGAGTATAAAAAAAAAGTAAAAATTTATGACCTAGGAATAGAAGCAGTTAGGAAATACGTTAAACAATATCAAGTAGATTGTGATTGGAATGATAGTGGAAAATATTTTGCCTCTTCTAAGCTAGAAGATGAAAATGTTGCAAAAATATTTAGTAATCTCTTAACTAACTTAAACTATAAAAATAAAATTTTATTCAAAGACGAATTGAAAAAAAGATTAGGAACTTCCTTCTATAATATTGGGGTTTATACTAATGGAGGAGTACTTCTTAACCCTGGAAAATTAGTTAGATCAATGATCGATACTTTGCCAGAAAATGTAGATTTATATGAAAATACTAGACTATTAAAATGGAAAAAAATAAATAATAAAATTGAGTGTCAATTTGCAAAAAATAAAATAACAACAAAAAAAATAGTTTTTTGTACTAATGGATTTTTAAGATCTTTGAATATTAAAAAAAATTATAGTTTTCCAATTACTTTAACAGCAAGCATGACAAGACCACTAAGTGATAATGAATTTGAATCTATTGGTTCTCCGAGAGAATGGGGAGTTTTACCGATAAGACCAATGGGAGCAACTGTTAGGTTAACAAAAGATAAAAGAATATTAATAAGAAATACTGCTGAAGCAACAAAATTAAATTCAATGAGTAAATTTGATTTAAAAGAAAGAGTTAAATTACATTCTTCCGGAATAAAAAAAAGATTTCCAAATTTACCAGATAATTTAATTGAAAATAGTTGGTCAGGTATTGTGTGTAGAAGCGGAAACGGATCTCAAATTTTTGAAAAAATAGAAAATAATATATTCGCCGCCGGATGTTATAATGGTTCAGGAATAGGTATAGGCACATTGTTTGGTGAACAAATAGCGCTAATGGCATCCAATCAAGAAACTGACGAGATTTCAATAATTGAACAAAGAAAAAAACCTAATTGGTTACCTCCGCAACCCTTTTTAGGTCTTGGAATATACACTAGATTAGCTTATGAAAGATTTAAAGCTAGGTCTGAAACATAAATGAAAAAAATTTTAGTCATTGGTGGTGGTGCAATGGGATCAGCATTTACAATTCCTTGTATAGAAAATAATAATAAAGTTACAATTACAGAGCCGTATAGTAAAACTTTTATTAGAGATTTATCTTCAAAAAATAAATTTCATTCAAGTTTAAAAATTAATCTTTCAAAAAAATTAAAATTTAAAGATTTTTCTTTAGGACTGTTGCAAGAAAAATTTGATTTAATTGTTATTGCCCTGAGTCTTTCAGGTATAGATTTTATTGGAGAAAAATTAAAAGAGTTAAAAATAAAAACTCCAATGTTGGTACTTACAAAAGGATTAAAATATGAAAAAAAAAATAATAAAATTCTTACAATTTCAGAACAACTAAAAAAAAATTATAAAGGAATGAATATTTCAGTTTTGAAAGGCCCTTGTTTGGCAAAAGAATTAGCTAGAAAAAATCAAACTAGTGTGATTATAGCAAATAAGAATATTAAAATCGCTAAACAGATTGGAAAGCAAATCTCTACAAGTTATTACTTAATTGATTTTTCTAAAGATATACTTGGCGTTGAAGTATGCTCTTCAATAAAAAATATTTATTCTATGATAATTGGAGCAGGCCAAAGTTTAAATATGTCTTCAAGCTTATTCCAAAAGTCAATTATTGAAATGCAGTATTTAACTAAATATTTTAAGGGCAAAGAATCAACTACTTTAGGTCTTGCTGGTGTTGGTGATTTGTACGTAAGTGCTGCTGGAGGAAGAAATAGTAAAATGGGTAGTTATTTAGGTAAAGGATTTACATTTAAAAAAGCTAAAAAAAAATTCATGCCAAATGATACAATTGAAGGTGAACAACTAGTTAGAGAGATTGCACCTTTTATACTAAAAAAAATTAATAAAAAAAGAATTCCTTTAATGATCAAGTTAATTAATGCAATATTAAAAAACAAAAAACTAAATATTTAATTCTTGCAAAAATTTAAATTTTAATTTTAATTACTCAATTAAAAATAACTCTATGCCAAAATTTATATCATCATATGTAAAATTTATAGATTTAATTTGTATAAAAGTTGGAAGGGTAGTGATGTATGGAGTATTTTTTATGATGTTTGTTCTAATTCTTTCTTTTTTTACAAGAAACATAATCAATTATCCTTTGATGTGGATTATTGAAATGGCTCAATTTACTATTACAGCTTACTACCTTTTGGGTGGAGGTTATTCTATGATCACCGATGATCACGTCAGAATGGATTTGTTTTATGGAAGACTTTCAGAAAAAGGTAAAGCAAAGATGGATGCTTTCACAAGTATATTTCTAATTTTCTATTTAGTAATATTATTTTATGGTTCTATAACTAGTTTACAATACACAATACAAACTAAACAAAAACTTTTTACTGCATGGGCTCCATATGTTTGGCCAATCAAAACTTTAATGTTAATAGGAATATTGTTGATGTTGCTCCAAGCATTTTCAATGTTTTTTAAAGATTTAGCAAAAATTAAAAATAAAAAAATATAACAATGTTAGCACAATACTTAAGTTATGAATTCATTGCATTGTTTATGTTTATAACAATGTTAACGATGATGTTTACTGGCCAAAGAGTATTTGGTGCAATAGGTTTTGTCGCTGCGGCTTCAGCATTGTTAATTTGGGGAGAAGGATCCATGGAAATGCCTTATACGGCTACATGGAAATTATTTAAATGGTACCCAATGCTTACACTTCCTCTTTTTATTTATATGGGATTTATGATTTCAGAGTCAGGAATTGCAAATGATCTGTATAAAATGTTTCATGTTTATTTTGGAGGATTAAAGGGAGGATTAGCTATTGGAACTATGCTTATGATGGTAGCGATTTCAGCAATGAATGGATTAAGTGTGGCTGGAATGGCTATAGGAGCAACAATTGCCCTTCCTGAAATGTTAAAAAGAAATTACGATAAGCGAATGATTACAGGAGTAGTTCAAGCAGGTAGCTCGTTAGGCATTCTGATTCCACCAAGTGTAGTTATGGTTTTATACGGCATGATCGCAAGACAACCTGTAAGCAAACTTTGGTTAGCAGGACTATTGCCTGGAATATTAATGGCGTCTTTGTTTATTATATATATTTATGTTAGATGTCGTCTTCAGCCAGAATTAGGTCCAGCATTAGATAAAAAAGAAAGAGACATTCCTTTATCTGAAAAATTAAAATTATTAAAAGCCGGCATCATTCCTTTTGTTATATTTTTCTTAATGACAGGTTTATTTTTAATGGGAATAGCAAGCTTAGTTGAATGCTCAGCAGTTGGAGCATTGCTAGCTACAATTGCAGCAATTATTAAAAAAAGATTTAATAAAAAAGTTCTTGAAACTACACTTAAAAAGACTCTCGGTGTTTCATGTATGTTTATGTGGATAATTTTAGCAGCACTATGTTTTGGCGCAGTGTTTGATGGGTTAGGAGCGGGTAAAGCAATTGAAAAATTATTTATTGAAAGATGGAATTTAACTCCTTGGGGAGTTTTGATTATGATGCAACTTTCTTACATTATTATGGGCATGTTTTTAGATGATACTGCTATGCTAGTAATTGTTGCACCACTTTATGTGCCATTAATAATATCTTTAGGATTTGACCCAATATGGTATGGAGTTCTTTATACTATTACTTGTCAAATAGCTTATATGACCCCTCCATTTGGATACAACTTGTTCTTAATGAGGGCAATGGCTCCAAAAGAAATAACGTTGTTTGATATTTATAGATCCATCATTCCATTTGTTATAGTCATGGTTATAGGTCTAGCTATAGTTATGACGTTCCCAGAAATAGCTACATACCTGCCAGAAAAATATTTATCAAATAAATAAATACAACTCAAAGTTTAAATTATTTTAAATAATTACTATAATCATTCTAAATTTTATAATAACCTTTTGTCTATAAATTAGAAAGAGGAAGGCTATATGAAAAAAGATAAAAAAATCATAACAAACAAAAGGCGATCGTTTATTAAGAAAGCCGGTTTGTTAACTTTGGGTGCTGCTGGAGCTACTGCTATAAAAGCTCCTTATGCTTATTCAGCCTCAAACCCTATAAAATGGAGACTCCAAACTTATTCTGGGGCACCTCTAGGAGCTCACGTAATCAAGCCACAAATTGAAGCTTTCAATAAAGCTGCTCATGGCGAGATGGAAATAGAGCTTTATTATGCAGACCAATTAGTTCCGACAGATGAGTTGTTTAGAGCTATGCAAGCAGGAACAATTGATGCTGTACAAAGTGATGATGCAACTATGGGATCGCCTGTTGATATTCAAGTATTTGGCGGATATTTCCCATTTGCAACAAGATATAGCTTAGACGTGCCATCATTATTTAAATATTATGGTTTAAATGAAATTTGGGACGAAGCTTATAAAGAAGTTAAAGGTGTAAAATGGTTAAGTACTAGTGCATGGGACCCTTGTCATCTATTCACAGTTAAGAAAAAAGTTACATCACTAGCTGACATGAAAGGACTAAGAGTTTTTGGAGTTCCTACAGCTGGTAAATTCTTAGCTAGATATGGTTTAATTCCTGTAATTGTACCATGGGATGACGTTGAAACAGCAATGCAAACTGGTGAGCTTGATGGAGTTTGTTGGTGTGGATTTACAGAAGCTTACGAAGTTGGTTGGGCTGACATATGCAAATATGCTTTAACTAACGCAGTAACAGGTGCTTGGTTTGGTTCATACTTTGCAAATTCAAAAAGTTGGGAAAAACTAAGTCCAAAACTTCAAGCTTTATATCGTATGTCTATTAATGACTCTCATTATTATAGACAGGTTTGGTACTGGGGTGGAGAAGCTGATCTGCGTGTTAATGGTAAAAAAATGGAACTTACAAGTCTTCCAGCAAATGAATGGAGCAAAGTTGTAGAAGATTCTAAAGAGTTCTGGGATGAGACATCAAAGATTAGTCCTCGTGCTAAAAAAGTTGTTGATGCATTCAAATTATATGCACAAACAATGGATAAAGCAGGATATCCTTATAGATAATTATATTTTTTAGGCGCTTCTATTTCATGAAGCGCCTAAGTCTAAATTTTAAGGTTTAGCAGTAAAACCACCATCAATAATTACTTCAGTTCCAGTAATATAGTTTGATTGATCGCTTAATAAAAACATTATAGCATTTGATATATCAGCTGGTTTTCCAACTCTATTTAAAGGTATCATTTTTTCTAATTTTTTTTTTGCTGACATATTTTTTCTCCATCTTTTTTGCATAGCAGTATCAACTGCACCAGGTAAAATACAATTAGATCTAATATTACTTGAGGCAAATTGAATTGCCAAAGATTTTGAAAGTCTAATCATAGCTGCTTTAGATGATCCATATGCATCTTGTGGTTTATCATCACCCGATAAAGCATCTACTGTGGAAATATGAACCATAGATCCAAATTTATTTTTTTTCATTTTTGGTATAATAACTTTAGACAAGTAAACCATAGATTTTAAGTTTATTTCGTAGACTTTGTCCCATATTTTTGTATCAATTTTGGTTGATGACACATCTTTATTAAACCACAATACACCAGTTGTATTAATTAAATAATCAATCTGTTTATTTTTTTTGTAAAATTTTTCTATAGATATCTTTAGTTTGTTAAAATTTGTGACATCAATTTTTTTATAGGTACAATTTTTGTTATCTTTTAAGAAATCCTTAGGTGGTTCTTTTAAGTCAACCATAAGTACTAAAACATTGTTGTTTGATAAATTTTTGGAAATCTCTAAACCCATGCCTCCACAGGCACCTGTGACAATTGCTGATTTTCCTTTAAAAGTAAGTTTCATTTTTATTTTAATTCTTTTCTTAAATGAAAACTTTTCGGTTTTGTTAAGTGCTCAAAAGCAATCTCAGATAAAGAACATCCTTTTCCAGTTTCTTTTGCACCTGTCCAAGATAAACCTGGATCAAGATAATCACATCTATTCATGAACAACGTTCCGGTATTAACTTCATCTCCAAGTTTTTGTGCAGCCTCAATATCTTTAGTCCAAATAGATGCGGTTAAACCGTAAGGACTATCATTCATTAAACCTATTCCTTCTTTATCATTTTCAACTGGCATAATTCCTACACAAGGTCCAAAAGTTTCTTCCATCATAAATTTCATTCCATGATTCACATTCGTTAGAACCTGTGGAGGCATATAATTTTTATGTTCCTTTGGATAATCAAATTTAGACGCCTCAATCATTTTTTTAGCACCTTGTTTAATTGCTGAGTTAATTTGATCATTAATAAAATTTGCAGAAGATAATTTAACTACCGGGCCAAGATTTGTTTCCTTATTTAAAGGATCACCAAGTTTATATTCATATGTTTTTTCAACAAATAATTCTAAAAAACTATTATATATTTTTTTATCTACATATATTCTCTCTATTGCGCAGCAAGATTGACCTGAGTTAAAAAAAGATCCATCAACAAGGTTTTCTACAGTTTTTTCTACATCAGCATCATGTCTTACATAAGCTGGATCTTTTCCACCTAATTCTAGTGCAATACTTATAAATTTATTAGTTGTAGCTTTTTGAACTTCATAGCCAGCTTTAACCGAACCTGTGAAAGATACAAATGCAGTCCTTTTGTCTGAAACTATTTTTAAGCTATCTTCATGATTTAAGTGCAAATAATTAAATACATTTTTTGGAAGAGTTTTTTTTGCAGATTCATATAATTGTTCAGCACAAAGAGGAGTTTGTGCAGAATGTTTCAGTATAACTGAATTTCCAGAAGCAAGAGATGGTATTATAGAATTAACTGATGTTAAGTAAGGATAATTCCAAGGAGCAATAACAAAAGAAACACCCATTGGAATTCTTTTAATAAAATTTTTAAAATTTTCCTTTTCTGGCAAATAAATGTTTTGTAATTTATTTTCTGCTATTGAAAGCATATAATCTGCTCTCTCTTTAAAACCTTTCAGTTCACTTATTGCTTGAGAAATTGGTCTTCCCATCTGTCTTGTTATTTCCTCAATAATTTGACTTTCTTTCGATAAGAAATCACTTACAAAATTTTGTAATAATATGACTCTTTCATTTACCGGAAGTTTAGCCCATTCATTTTGTGCAATAACTGAATTTGATAAAGTATCTTCAATTAGTTTTGAGCTATAATCTCTCTCAATATATAATGTATTATCTATTGGTGTGATAGTTTGGATCATAAAAAATTTAGATTAAACTAGATTAATTTCATTTACCATATTAAAAATTCTCATTAAATGATTTTAATATTATAAATTATAATTATTCTGCAAAGATAGTGGAGATAGAATTAAATTGTTTTTCTTAATCGATTTCCATTTTTATCGAAAAAATAAATATTATCGTGAGAAAATGATATTTTGTTCAAATTTTTAATTGATTTTTCTGCAGTTTTTATTCTTATTTCTTGGTTTTTTATAGAGGCATAAATGATTTTTTCAGATCCTAAATTTTCTATTAAATCAACTTTTATATCTAATTTTATATTATTATTATTATTTATATCTATATGTTCTGGTCTTATTCCTAAAAATACTTCATCTTTAATATCATACCCATCCAAGTGTATTTGGTTATCAAAAAAATGAATTATATTTGATTTTATATGTTTTTTATCCAATTTTATAATATTCATTTTAGGGGTTCCTATAAACTCTGCTACAAAAACATTATTTGGATCAGAGTAAACTTCATTAGGAGTAGAAAATTGTTCTATATTACCCTTGTTAAGAATTACAATTCTATCAGCAAGAGTCATTGCTTCCACTTGATCGTGAGTTACGTAAATCATATTGGTATTAATTTTTTTGTGGAGTTTTGATATTTCTACCCTCATTTCTGATCTTAGAGCTGCATCTAAATTTGATAGCGGTTCATCGAATAAAAAAATTTTTGGGTTTCTTGTTATTGCCCTTCCAATCGCAACTCTTTGTTTTTGTCCACCCGATAACTCTTTTGGTTTTCTTTCTAATAAGTCTTCAATTTGAAGCATTTTAGCAGCTTCTTTAACTTTTTTATCAATTTGGTTCTTATTTTTATTTTCCATTTTTAAACCAAATGACATATTTTCATAAACATTCATATGAGGATAAAGAGCATAAGATTGAAATACCATTGCTATCTCTCTTTTCGATGGTATTAAATCATTTAATATTTTGTCATTTAATAAAATTTCTCCTTGATCAATTGTTTCTAATCCTGATACCATTCTTAAGAGAGTTGATTTACCACATCCTGATGGACCAACTAAAACAACAAATTCACCTGAATTAATATTTATATTGAAATTATTAATTACTTTATTTTCTCCAAAAGATTTATTTATATTTCTAAATTCTATTTTAGACATATTCTAAATTGAAATTTTTGAATTTTTTTTATTTTCAAAGTATGCGTATCTTTCATTATAGGTATGTGAGTATTTCATGGCTACTTAATTTATTGGCACTTTTAAAGATCGAGTTTTATTATTCTTTTATTAAATGTTGTTAAGTAATTATTACACTGGTAAACTTATATCATTAATAAACAAGAGAGGAAATATGTTTAAAAAAATAATATCAATTTTCTCATTCGCAACATTTTTATTATCAAGTGTTGCATTTGCGGATATTACTTTTTGGACTACAGAAGTACAACCAGCTAGAATGGCCAAACAAGAAGAAATGGCTAAAGCTTTCGAAGCTAAGACTGGTATAAAAGTTGAAGTTATTCCTGTAGAAGAAAAAGACTTAGGAACAAGAGCTACAGCAGCTTCTGCTGCTGGAAACCTACCAGATGTAATCTATCATACTTTGCAATATGTTCTTCCCTGGTCTGAGGCTGGAATACTCGATGTGGATGCAAACAATGACATTGTAAACCAATTGGGTAGAGCGACATTCGCACCTGGTGCCATAGAAATGGCCAAAAAAGGAGCACAAGTTGCTGCTGTTCCAGTTGATGGTTGGACACAAATGGTAGTTTATAGAAAAGATTTGTTTGAAAGCGCTGGACTAGAGCCTCCAACAAATTATGCAAATATTACTAAGGCAATTAAAAAACTTTCTGGAAGTAATATGTATGGTTTCGTTGCAGCCACTAAGACAGATGAAAACTTTATGAGTCAAGTTTTAGAACACGTTCTTTTAGCAAATGGAGTAAATTTTGTAAAAAGAGGCGGAACTCAGAAACAAGGTAAAGCGTTAAAAAATGCTTTAGAATTTTATAAAGTTCTAGCTAAAGCAAGTCCTCCAGGAGAATTATACTGGAAACAATCCAGAGCCTTATATTTTGCTGGACGTACACCTATGATAATTTGGTCACCATTTATTATGGATGAATTGGCAGGATTAAGAGATTCTGCTCCTCCAACTTTTAATGTTGACCCAACATCGAATGAATTGGCTCAAAAAACAGGATTCATTACTAATTTTAGCGGTCCTGACAACAAAAGTGGAGCTGCTTGGGCTGACATAAGATACTTTGGTGTTACTGCAGATGCTGATACAGATGAAGCTAAGAAGTTTATCATGTATTCAATGGAAGAAGGGTACACTAGTACATTATCTATTGCGCCGGAAGGAAAATTTCCAGTGAGAAGAGGTAATGCAAGTGATCCAAATGCATTTACAAAAGCATGGAGTAAACTTCCAGTAGGAGTTGATAGAAAAGCTCCTTTGACTGATCTTTATTCAGCAGATGTAATTAATAATATAGTTGCAGGTTTAGATACAGCCAACAGATGGGGAGTAAAAGAAGGAGAATTATCTAGAGCATCTAAAATTATTAACGCTCAATTTTTAAACAGAATCACAAGAGAATTTATAGACGATCAAATCTCTGTTGATGAAGCTGTTAATAAAATTAATGCTGAATTAGCTAAATTCTAATAATTTAAATTTATAAAAAAGCGGGTAATATCAATTTATCCGCTTTTTTTATGAGTAATAAACTTTCAAAAATAGAAAAAAGAACTGCTTATATTTTAACTCTTCCAGCAGTATGTCTTGTATTTGCGATAATCTTATTTCCTATATTTGCAAATGTATGGATAAGTTTTAAAGAAGTTGGGTTAAAAGATATTAGAATACCAGAGCCAAGGGCAAAAAAGATTGTTAAATCTATTTCAGAAGAACCTGCAAAAATAAAAATATTATATAAATTAAGAAATAGTTCTTTAATTCAAGAGATTAGAAATATTAGTTTTGTTGATAAGTTTCCTAAAAATACAAAACCCATCGATCTAGATGAAAGATGTATTTTTAAAGTAAATAAAATAAGGTGCAATTTTGGAAATTGGCAAGCTAAGTACAGAGAAAATTTTGAAATAATTCTTAAAAGTACTGATGGAAAAAAAATAGAAAAAAAAGAAGTAAAATCCTTTAAACCTAAATTGAATGGAAAATCTGACAATATATTACTAAGTACTAACTTTACATTAAAAAATTTTAAAAAAGTTTTATTCGAAAATGAATTTTTTGATTTATTATCAACTACTTTTTATTACACATTTTTTGGAACAGTTGGTTCAATAATTTTTGGTGTACTTGCTGCTCAGATGGTTAATCAGAAATTTTTTGGGAGAACCTTCATGAGAAGTATATTACTTTTTCCTTATGTTGGACCTGTTGTAGCATTGGCATATACATGGGAACTTTTACTTGATCCAAATAGCGGTACTTTAAATAGTTTATTAATAAATTTTCAAATAATTGAGAACCCCATAAATTTACTTGGTCAAAAATACATTACTTTTAATTTTTTTGGATTTGATTTAAAGTTGCGTCTTGCCCTTACTACGGTTATTTTTTTTGAAATTTGGAGATACTTTCCATTAGCCTTTTTATTTATTCTTGCACGTCTTCAAGCAGTTCCAAAGGAACTTTATGAATCTGCAGACGTAGACGGGGCTGGACCTATCCAAAAATTTATTAATATTACTCTTCCACAAATTACTGCAGTTATATCGATATTATTTATGATTAGATTTATATGGAATTTTAATAAATTCGAAGATGTTTTTTTACTTACCGGAGGAGCTTCAGGTACTAGAACATTGCCTATAAATGTATATCAACAAGGTTTTGCTATTTCAGATATAGGAATGGGATCTGCTGTATCCATAGTAATTGTAATACTACTTTTAATATTTATGTATTTTTATTTTCATTTAATAGGAAAAAAAGCAAATGAAAGTTAAAAATATAATAATTTATTGTATAGTTTCTTCACTATTTTTATTTAGTTTAGTTTCGATATGGAAAATCCTGTCTACATTACAAGGATTAGAGGTAAAAAATTTTAACTTTAGTTTAATTTTCTTAATTGGTTTTATTATTTCATTAAGCTATTTAATTTTAGGCAATAAGATTAATAATAAAATTAAATCAATATTTTTTTCTTTAGCTTTTACTTTTTTAGATAGCTATTTAATACAATCTTTACCTATGTGGTATAGTATTGGAATATTTCTTATAGTATATTTTTTTACAAGCAAAATACAAAAATATAGTAAAGAATATTTAAATCAGGAATATTCTTCACAAATTGTACTTTTTGATTTTTTAACTTTATTTGGAATAGTCTTATTTTCATTTGTTATACTTTTTCCATTTTACATGATGTTAGTAACTAGTTTTAAAACTCAAATAGCATTATTAGTTAATCCTTTAGATTTTAGTATAAATTTTAACCAAGATATGAAAGAGCTTTTCAAATCTTATTTTGTGATATTTAAAACTTATAAGTTTGGTAAATTTATTTTGACAAGCAGTATAGTATCAATTGGAACGGTAATTATAACTTTAATTTTTGCAATTCCTGCTGCATACGCAGTTGCAAGATTAAATTTTTTCGGGAAAACATTTTTATCTACTTCAATATTAATAATTTATATGTTCCCAGCGATAGTATTAGTAATTCCATTATATACTGTTTTTAGTCAGCTAGGTCTCAGAAATTCTATAGAAGGGCTTCTCATAGTGTATACTGCAACAACTCTTCCAGTTGCGATCTATATGTTGCAAGGATATTTCAAAAGTATTCCAAAGGAATTAGAAGAGGCGGCTATATTAGATAGACAAAATTGGTTTGGAATAATTTTTAAAATTATTATACCTCTTAGCGTACCTGCAATATCATCTGTAGCACTTTACGTATTTATGATTGCATGGAATGAATTTTTATTCTCTTTAATGTTTTTAGACAATCCTAATTCATTTACTTTATCGAGAGCAATCCAATACTTAAGCGGAGATGCTGAAACTCCAAGACAATATTTAATGGCAGGCTCTGTTATAGTTACATTACCAGTATTGTTAATATTTGTTTATTTTGAAAAATATTTGGTTAGTGGGCTTACAGCTGGAAGTGTAAAAGGTTGATGAAGAATTTAAGTAAAACTGCAAAAAAAATTCTTAAATCCAATAGAAGAAAAGGATACACGCTTCCAACAAATAATAAGTTATATCCAGCACAATGGAACTGGGATTCAGCATTCATTTCAATAGGTTACTCTTATTTTAATTTGGAATATGCAATTAAAGAATTAGAAACATTGTTAAAAGGGCAGTGGAAGAATGGCATGATTCCTCATATCTTATTTCATGAAAAGGACGATAGCTATTTTCCTAATCATAAAACATGGAGATGTGGTAATTCTGTTTCTTCTTCAGGCATAACTCAACCGCCAATAGCTGCTACAGCATTAAAATTAATTGTTACTAGAAATAAATTAAAAAAAAATCAAAAAAAAAGAGTTATTTCATTGATCAAAAAATTAAAAAAATATCACGACTGGTTTTATAAATATCGTGATCCAAAAAATACAGGTTTAGTTTCTATAATTCATCCTTGGGAAAGTGGTTTAGATAACTCACCACTTTGGGATTCATCTTTAAACAAAATAAAAATCGATAATAAATTAACTTATAAAAGAAGAGATTTAGAAGTTTCAACT
>CACACV010000013.1 GCA_902531025.1 uncultured Pelagibacteraceae bacterium
TTGTTTCTGTTGGAAAAGAAATTTCGGGAACAGATTCATTGCGACCACTAGTCTATAATTATTTTCAAATAAACAAACTAAAAGGAAATTACTTTATTTTAAATACAATAGATAAAAAATTAAAAAAAGCCTATGAATTTGGTTTAAAAAACTTTTTTTATAACAAAAACCCTTTAGTTGGAGAAGTAATTCATAGTTATAATGATATTACGATTTATAAATCTAATGATAAAAAAAATGGTTATGGATTTTATAAAGGACTTAAAAGAATAGATATAAAAGATATACCTATAATTATTTCAATTGATAAATCTTATACTGCTCTTGATAAAAAAGTTAAAATAGACAGGGACAGAAAAGCTTTCGACTCAAAACTACAAAGTACTTTTTATTCAATTTTTTCAAGAAGTGGATTTTATTTTCATGATTTAAAAAATAACCCTGCAATTAAATATATTTTAAAGTCTTCAAAAGCAATTTGGCCTAAAGGGCATCTTCTTTTATCTGCGATAGCTTCAAACTCTTATGGAAGATTAAAAGATGATCTATCTTTAAAAGAATTATTTGGGAAAGACTACTACGCAGAATCAAGATGGACTTATTCTAGAGATATTTCTTACAATGATTGGTTTTCAACTAATACCCAGAACTGGGTTAGAAATAAGACAGAAAAAGAAAAAAAAAAGAAAAAAATTCTTCCAGCCTACTTCACTTCTTTTGGCGTTATGTCTGCTCTAGAAAATTTTATTAGAAATAAAAAAAATGCTGAAAATAGAATTAAAAATAAAAAAACAAAGGATTTAACTCCTAAAGAACAAAAAGTAATTAATTTCTGTTTTGTTGCTGCAAAATCTATAAGTCCAACTTTTGCAAAGCTATTTGCAGGTGACGAGTATGAAGATCCAATTTACGAAACTAAATTTAAAACTATTACTTGCAATTTGCTATTAGGTGAACTTCGTGAAAGTGGTGTAAATTCAAAAATTATATACTTGAACAAGAGTCTTTTTAAAGAGTCTTTTGGTAAATTTTTCAGTGTGTGGCTTCATGAATTGAGTCACAGTTTTGCAGGCTCAGATGGAGACAGATCATTTAGTGATTGTCTAACAGTGCTAATTCAAAAATGTATTGATAATAATGCTTCAGTAAAAAAATACAGTAACCAATGGAGTAAATTAATTAATTAAGGTATAATAGAAATCAATGATTACAATTTTATCAATATCAGTAGTAATACTGTCAACAATTTTAGCAGGCTTAATAATTTATATTTTTAAATTGAATAAAGGAGCTCAAACCGCTGACAAAGATAACGATCCAGATTTTATTAAACTACAAAAAGATAAAGAAGGTTTGGATAAAGAAATAAACCTAAAAAACCAATATATTTCTGATTTAAAAAAAGATAAACAAGAATTAATTCAAAACAGAAATGATGTGGATAGCTTTAAAGAGATAAGTAATAAAAGTTTCCAAGAATATCAAGCTGTTGTGTCTGAATATAAAAATTTTCATGAAAAGTTAACTGGAGATGCAAAATATCAAGGAAGGTTTAATGAACTAAAATTGAGGAGAATTTTGGAAAAACATGGTTTCAAACAAGAAGATGGTGATTTTGATGAAAGAAAAGGACAAAAAAATATTGATCCAGCAACAGGCAAAGAGAGAAGAGTTATGCCTGATTTTATTCTAAATTTACCTGAAAATGAAAAAATAATAATTGATTGTAAGGTTTCACTTAAAGCGTTCGAAGAGTTTGCTAATTCAAAGGATAAAAGTTCCAGAGAGCATTTTTTAAAAAAACATATAGAAAGCGTTAAAACTCATATTGATGAATTATCAAACAAAGATTATTTAAAAATTTATAATTTACAAAGCTTTCAATACATTGTTCTATTTATGCCATTTGATGCATGCTACCTGGCACTTCTTGAAAAAGAGCAAGAATCTATTTTAGATAAATGTTTTGAGAAAAAAATTTTGCTTGCAGGACCAATTAGTATTATGGGTTTAATATCAACTGCTTCTTCAATTAAAAACCAAAAAAAACAAATTTCAAGAGTGAGCGAGATAATTGAAAAAGCAGAAGTTATTTTTGATAAATATTCAATTTTGAAAGATAGTTTAAAAACCGCAATAAACAGTCACAGAACACACACAAAAGCTCTTGAAGAAGTTATAAATACTTCTTATGGATCAAATCAAGGTTTAGAGTCAAAACTTAAAAAATTAAGAGATGATCATGGTTTAAGTACACGAGATTTAAAAGAGTCTATAGAGAATGATAAAAAATTAGATTATATTCGAGACCCAGAGCAAGAGGAAAATAAAGTTATAAATTATAAAAATTGATATAAATGAATAAATTTAGAGATCATAATCCATACAAATTAAAAACTAAGCATGATGAAGGTTATTTATATAAAGAAATTCCAACGGGATATCTAGATTCTGAAGAATTTATAAATTATTTAAAAAAAAAAAAAATTCTAATAGAGAGAAGTGATAACCTTGGACGTTTTTGTAACAATAATAATATTCAAATGGTTAAAATTAAAAGAGAAGGCAAGTTTGGTTCTACACCTTATGCATATAAAATTCCTTCTGAATCTAAAATAGAAGAAATTATTTTAGTTTTGAATAATAATAATAATAGCCTAATGGGACGTAAAATATTAAAGAAAAAAAAGGAAAAAATTTTAGAAATTTTTGACAGTGCTCCAAGTGCAAGAGACTATGATAAAAAAATTGAAGAAGCGAAAGAAAAATATAAGAAACAAAAGAAATTAAAAGAAAAAATAATGATCAGAGAACAAATTGATGAAATTAAAACTGAAAAATGGGACAAGTGTTATTCTAAAACCTCTTTAGCTGAAAAGGTCTCAGATGATATGGGTGTTAGTTGTAATAGAAAATTAGTAGCTAAAGTTTTAGACGAAAAAAGATCTTCACAACAATACAAATTAATGAAAAAAGGATAAAGAAGTTTTAAATAAATCAATAATTAAGTAATAAATTTCAAAAATTTTTGTACTTCTTTTCTTTTATAAGATTTTTTAGATACCATTATTGCTGCTGAAGTTTTAAGTATTAATCCATCACTTAACTCAACAAGATCATTTGCGGCGGCAGTTTTGCCACTAGATGAAATATCGGCTACTAAGCTAGCCTGGTTAATTCTTACAGCGATTTCGGTCGCCCCATTGCTATCTAAAACCTCAACATTTCTAACATTTTTTTCATCTAAGAAATTTTCTACTAAATGTCTATATTTTGTTATCAATTTAATTGGTTTGTTCCTGGCTATCTCTGAAACATCTAATAGGGACTGACAATCAATCCAATAAATAGATCGAAAAATTTTTAATGAAGCATGACCAAAATCTAAATTTTTATATAATTTTATCTTTCTTTGTATGTTTGTATTTGAATTAAATAATAAATCTTTTCCAGAAATTGCTAAATCAGCAGTTGAATTTGCGAGCGCATCTATAGCTTCTCGTGCGTGTACAAATAAAATTTTTAAATTAAAATTTTTTGATTTTACATAACCAACTAAATCTCTTTCCCCTTTTTCAGAAAATATTTTCATTCTCTTTTTTTTTAAAATGTTTAGTGACTGCGGGCGCAACCGGCCCTTGCTAGCTAAGCAAATGATAATTTCTTTTTTCATTATGATAAGTTAATAGCAGCCCCTACTGCATTTATTTGTCTTAGTTCAAGTGAACTTGATAGTTTGTTAAACACTCCTCCGCTAATCATTTTAGAAAAATTTTGATTAGTTATACTAAAATAAAGGCCGCTATAAATTTCAACATCTGGAATTTCAGAGCTATTAAATTCTATTCTTAAATTTCCAACATTATTTTTTCTTATTGGAAAATAATTATTTGAGATTTTTATATTTAATTCATTTTTTTTAAAAAACTCGCTTAATAATTTTGGCGCTTTCTCAATAGGGCATTTTAATTTTAAGAAATTTTTTATAATTTTTACACTTCTTTTTCCATCTAATGGTCTTGGTTGTTTATAAACTTTAGTTTCAAATCTTGTAATAATATCTTTAATTGTTCTATTTCCTATTAGAGTATTTGGATTTAAATTTTTCATTTTATTATATAACTTTTTATCTACTTCAATTTTTGCTTCATCTACATTTGTTTCTAATCTTTTTAAAACTTCATAAAAATATCTTTTATTATATATTTCGTTCAAAACTCGGGTTTTCCATCTCGAAGGAATTTCTAATTGGTTTACAATTGATGATAGTAATTCCAAATTATTAATTCTTAAACAACCTCTTTTTTCTGTTATTTTTTTGTAAACATCTATACTATTTTTTATAACTTCGTATTCATCTGATTGATTTTTAGAATTATAGATCTCCCATCCGATCTGTGAATTAATTGTTTTATTTTTTCTATAACTTTCTCCCGCATAACTAATTTTTGTTTTTTTATTAATTTTTGATTTAGAAAATTGAATAAGACTCATTAAGCTTAGATCGGGTCTTAAAGCATATGTTTTGTTTGATTTTTCATCACGGAATGTAAATAAATATTTTTTTAACTTTTGATTGCGAATATATTTTGTTTCTATTATGGGATTTAATTCAATATTTTTAAATCCTTTAGATTTTAAAATTTTAATTATTTTTGATAAATTTTTTGATTTCATCTATTAAATCTTTCATGGAAACTGTGAACTGGTTTTCTTCTCCTTTAATACCTAACAAATTTTTTATAGTAGCTGTATTGTTCTGGATCTCATTTTTTCCCACTAAAATTGCCAGCTGAAGCTGACGCTTGTTTGCATAAGTAAGTTGTTTAGTTAAGTTCTTTTTGGGATCTAAAAATATTTCGCAATTAATATTGTTATTTCTCAATAAATTTATTAATTCATAATACTTTGGAAGTAAATTCTCATCCATTACACATATTAAAACAGGTTTATTTTCATCTACTTCGATTTGATTAAGTTGTTCAACGCAATATGTTAGCCGCGAAATTCCTATACTAATTCCTGAACCTAAAAAATTATCTCCTTTAAATTTTGAAACCAGATATTCTCCTCCACTTGCTATAGATCCAGGTGCAATAACTTTTCCTTTAGAATTTTTAACATCAAAAGTAAGATTAGTTTCTACGATGTAACCCGAATATATGTCCAAACCTCTGGTGATTTTTCCTGAAAAATTAATAAGATCACTATATTCTCCATAGTTTAGATTTTTTAATAAGTCTTCTGTTTCTTTAATACCTTCTTGAGATAATGAGTCTTTTAAATTTAATTTTAATTCTTTTAAATCTTTTGTTTTTAAGAAACTGATTATTTCGGATGTTTGTGTTTCGCTTAATTTTGCTCCAACTGTTATTGCACCACTTGCATCAGTCCTTTTTTCCTTTAACAAATCTGTAACACCCGAAATTCCAAAACCGGGTTTATCGAGTTTATCTATTGCTCTTAAAACGTTTTGTTTTTGTTTTTGATCCGTTATCTTTAATTGATTTAATAACCCCTCAATAATTTTTCGATTACTAATATTAATTAAAAATTGATCTTTTTTTAGTCCACAACTTAAAAGTGTGCTAGCTATAAGATTACATAGTTCTGCATTAGCAACTGTAGAATTAAATTTTCCTATGATGTCACAATCGCACTGCCCGAAGGCTTTTAGTCTAGTGCCGCCTGGCCCAGGTTTTTCTCGTCTAAAAACATTTTCTGCAATCTGATAACGTTTATATGGATTTGGTAAAGTTAAATAATTTTGAGCATAAAAACGAGAAAGTGGAAGAGAAAGGTCATAACGAAGACTAATTTTTTCTCCGTCTTCATCGAAAGTGAAAATATCACTCATTGGATTGCTTTCGTCTTCAGATAAAGAATTCCCTATAACAGAACTTAGTTCCATTGGAGATGTGCTTAAAGCACTGAATCCATATCTTTTAAAATTATCCTCAATAGCCGCCAAAAGCTTTTTTTGTAAAGACAGGGTTTTACCCCATTGATCTTGAAAGCCTTTTGGCAATTTTGCTGTTAACTTATTCATAATGCACTCGTCTTGGTACCCGATCCAGTATTCGCAACTGGCCCCCGAACTCCACAGGTTCGTGTGCTTCTACTACACCAATCGGGCGCATCCTTTCTTTTTATACTAATTATTATTAAAATTAAATTTTTATATGATTAAAATGATAGCGTGAAGCTACCATGGAAATTATGGCGTCTTTTTATGTTTATAGATATTTTAACGTTTTTAATCATTGTGAAGTAAATAACACTTATATTTTAAATTGCAAGGTGTTTGAGTAGGGATAAATATACTTAATGTTAAGTGGTATGTATCCCTAAACAATTTTTATTAAATGAATTTATGAAGTCTTTTTAAGATTCACAGCACTAGGCCCTTTGTCGCCGTCTTGGATCTCGAACTCTACTTCATCGTTTTCATTAAGAAAACGTAGACCCGCTTCTCTGACCGCCGAGGCGTGGACAAAGCAATCCTTCTCACCGTCTTGACGCTCGATAAATCCATATCCCTTCTTGCCATTAAACCACTTAACTTTTCCTTTTAATGTACTCATACTCTTTTACTCTTCCTTTGTTGTATTTAACTTAGCTAAAATTTAGCTAGCAGAATAGTTATTTGATTTTAAATTTAAATGCAAGAAATATAAATATAAGTATTATTTATATTTATAGTATAAATATTATTTTTGCCGCCGGTACGGTGGACGTGGAACCCCCTAGAATCGAACTAGGACCTAACGCTTTTCAGGCGTTTGTGCCGACCACATACACCAGGGTTCCATATTTATAGTCGAAATATAATTCTTGCCTTCGATAGATCATATGGTGTCATCTCGACTCTCACTTTATCTCCTTGAAGGACTCTTATTCGCGCCTTTCTTTATTTTACTTCCCCCAACTCTTATGAATTGGGGGACAGCACCGTAACCTCCCTGCCGTGTGGGCTGTTACTTTGTGTCCATTTTCTAATTCAACGCGAAACATGGCGTTTGGAAGTAAATCAATAACTTTTCCCTCGTATGTAAGGATATCTTGTTTCGACAAATTTATTTTCTCCTCATTCTAGACTTTATTGAAATTGAATGTCCTTCAAGACCTTCAAAATCGCTTAAGTATTTAACGTATTTTCCTAATTTATCAATACCTGTTTTAGTCAATGTTACATAGCTTATTTTTTTATAATATTCATTTAAATTTAATCCAGATGAAAACTTTGCACTTCCCATAGTAGGAAGCGTGTGATTATTTCCCGGCAAACCATAATCAGTACTAGCCATAGGTGTATAGGGACCAATACATATAGATCCTGCGTTAAAGATTTTAGATAGATACTTTTTATGATTAGAGAGATTCACTTCGAGATGTTCTGGAGCGCATTCATTAATTACTTCAATGATTTGCTTATCATTTTTACATAAAATTATTAAACCATGTTTCTTCAAACTTTTTAATGCAATTTTTTTTCTTGGTAAATTTCTTAAATTATAAAGAATGTTTTTTTGAACTTTATCTATTATTTCTTTATATTTGGTAACTAATATACTTTGACTTTCGTATCCATGTTCAGATTGAGATACCATGGATGTTCCTATTTGATTAATATCTGTATTTTTATCAGCAAGGACTAAAATTTCACTTGGCCCAGCTACCATACTTTCGGTCCCAACTTTTCCAAATACTAGTTGCTTTGCTTTAGTCACATAGTCTGAACCTGGTCCAACTATCTTATTTACATTTTGAATGTAGGCTAAATTTCCGATTGCTTGAGCTCCACCACAAGTAATCACTTCTGATACACCACATTTTTTTGCAGCATACATGACTGCAGGATTGAGTTTTCCATTTATTCGAGAATTAGCAACTACTATTTTTTTAACTTTAGCAATTTGAGCTGGTACAGCACACATTAGAAGAGTTGATGGTAAATTTGAAGGAACATAAATACCCACAGACTGTAAAGGAATAATTTTATATTCGATTTTATTTTTATACTTGTCTACAAATTTAATATTTTTTGATTTTTGTAATGAGTGAAATTTAAATATTCTTAGATATGCAAAATCAATTGCTTTTTTTATTTTAGGATCAAGATTTTTTATTGATTTATTGATCTCATTTTTTGAAGTTTTAATTTTTTTATTATTGCTAAGTCTTTTTTCCCATTTTAATACAGCCTTTTGTTTGTTTTTTTTGATATCTTTTAATATTTTAGGAACAACTGATGTATCAACTGTTTTTCCAGATCTCCTTAATTCTAGAAAAGCAGTCAATTTCTTTTTATAGTTTTTATTCTTACAGTTAATTATTTTTATCATGCTCTAATTTTTGATCCTCTAAAGTTGCTTCAATTACTTCAGATGAGAGTGTTATAAATCTATTTTTTGAAAATAATAGAGTTATTTCAAAACTATGTTCTCTTTTAAATAGATCTATTGCTAGCAATTCTAATTCTGTTTCCGGTTCATTTTGATCAATATTTTTAGATTTGGTGGACTGAATAAATTCAAATTTTATAATGCTGTTTATTAGTTTCTTATCATTATCTTTTTCTATATCTTTTCTTAAAATTGAAATTAGGAATATTTTACTTGAAATAAGATATTTAATATCTGATATTTTAACTTTTCCTTCTGAACAACATGCGGATATAATTTGAAGATCTTCTGGAGATTGGGCAATAATTTTTTTTAAAAACCTTTTTTTCATTAGGTTAAAGTTTTAATTTTTATTCCAATTTTTTTTAATTTTTTATCAAGGTTATAATATCCTCTTTGTCCATGGTAAACACGGTTGATTTTTGAAATACCATTTGCTGCTATAGCCCCAAGAATTATTGAAAATGTAGTTCTTAAATCTGAACAAATACATTCTGCTCCATATAGATCTTTGCCAAAAATAACCGCTCTATTATTTTTAACTTTGATTGACGCACCCATTCTTGCTAATTCTGGAGCAGCTTGAAATCTATAGCTACCGAATACATTTTCATAAATTTCACTTTTTCCTTCAACTTTTGATAATACAGCCATCAAAAGTGGCATATTATCAGTAGCAAATCCAGGATAAGGAGCAGTGTTAATTTTTACTGGTTTAAGTTTTTTTTTTATCTTTAACTCTACTGCAGAATTTTTAATTGTAATGTTGCATCCAATTTTTTTTAATACTTTCAATTCTGCTAAAAGATGATTTGGATTTATATTATTTACCCTAATAGTTCCTTTTGTAATTACTCCAGTGCATAAATATGAAAATGCCTCTATTCTATCTCCAATTATTTTGTGAGAACATCCTAATAATTTTTTAACTCCAAATATTTTTATAGTTCTTTTTCCTACTTGTTTAATTTTAGCTCCTCCATTTTTTAAAAAAGTAATTAGATCTATAACTTCTGGTTCTATCGAAATATTTTTTAACGTTGTAATACCTTTTGTTAATACAGCCGCCATTATTAAATTTGATGTACCTGTAACAGTAACTTTAGGAAATTTATATGTATTACCACTAAGTCCTTTTTTCGCAGAAAGATTTATATATCCTCCTCTTAATTTATTTTCTGCACCTAACTTATTAAAACCCTTTAAATGCCAACCATAATCTCTAGGTCCTAAACTACATCCTCCAGGTTTACTAACGCTACAGGAATTATATTTGCCAAGTAGAGCACCCATTGTAAGTACACCCGCTCTCATTTTTGAAACTAAATTGTATGGCACAATTAGTTTATGTTTCTTTTTGTTAATTATTTTAATTATTTTATTTTTTTCTAAAGTTTCTACTTTAGATCCAAGAGATTTTAATAGTAGCACCATAGTTTTAACATCATCAACGAAAGGAACGTTTCTTAAAATTATATTTCCATTAAACAAAATTGAAGAAGCCATTATGGGTAGACAAGAGTTTTTTGCTCCATTTATATCAACAGAACCTTTGACACCTTTTTTGGAGCCTGCAATAATAAATTTTTTCATTATCTTTACTTTGATTTTGCTAGAGTAATTCCTGTTTGCCCTTGGTATTTTCCTTTCCTATCTGCGTAAGAAATTTCGGGATTATCACCTTTAAAAAATAAAATTTGAGCTGCTCCACTATTTGCATAAAGTCTAATTGAATTACTTGTATGATTTGAAAATTCTAATACTAGATTTCCATGCCATCCAGCCTCTAAAACGGTGGGAGGCGTACCTAGTCCACAACGAGCATATGTTGATTTGGCAGTTACTAAACCTGTAACATTTCTTGGCATTTTAAAATATTCTAAACTACTAGCCAAAGCAAATGAATTAGGAGGAATTAAAATTGAAGATTCTCCTTTTACTGTAACAAAATTATCTTCAGTAAAATTTTTAGGATCAGCAGTAGCTCCCTTTATGTTTGTAAAAATTTTAAATTCATCTCCACATCTTAAGTCAAAACCAAAAGAATTTAATCCATGGCTTATCCCTTGGGCAACAGACTTATCTACAAAAGGACTAATCATATCCTGTTCCTCAACTAATTTTTTTATTTGTTTATCATTGAGAATCATTTTTTCTGATCTTTTTTTAATTTCTTCTGAAAAATTTTCCTTTTTTTTAAATTCTTTTTTAAAGCAAGCTCAAGCTTGGAAGCTTTGTGTTTTTTATTCATTGACTATTTTTTTTCAGGATTTGTAAGATGATCTAAAGTTATTACTTGATCTAAAGGAATTGACTTTTCTTCTTTTTTGTCTGATTTTCCCATTTTAGCTTCTCGTTTTGCTTTTCTTTCTGCCAATTTTTTTTCTCTTTTCGCCTGCTTTTCCATTGCCTTCGCCCCTCGAGTCGATTTAAAATCATAATGAATTCCTGCATAGGAAATTGGTCCTGAATAATTAAAGTATTTCTCTTCAATTATATTATCATCTTTATCAAGTAGGATTTTTGTATAAATTTTCATGGCTGTATATTTTGCAAAATTATTTATAAACTATTAAAATAATATGGCAATAATTTGCAAATTTTAGTTTAAATAAACTGAAATTTTAGCTTCATGGTTGAATTGCCCCTTTAACTCAGGCAGTAGAGTACCTCCATGGTAAGGAGGAAGTCGTCCGTGCAAGTCGGGCAAGGGGCACCACTAATTTTTATAAAAAATATTTTTAATAATTATTCCAATCATTAATAAAATAGCAAATGCAATAATTGGAATATAAATTTCTGCTGAAAACAAAAGTTCTACTAATGAAGGAATTTGAATATTTTTTTGGATTACTTGATTAATACCAGCACCAAGTGAAACACCAACAAATATTTGAGGTGACATTCCTATTATAGATCCAAATAAAAAATTTTTTAATTTTACATTAAAAATTGTTGGTAAAATATTTGAAATAAAAAAAGGTATTCCTCCGATAAATCTATAAATTAAAAAAAAAATAAATTCGTTTTTTTTAAACTTCTCAGTTAAATAAGAAAATCTTTTTGAAAATTTCTCTTCAACTAAATCTTTAAGAAAATAGTTTGCAAAGATATAAAGCAAAGTAGCTCCTATCGATAAACCGAGAACAGCATAAATAAATCCAAACCATTTTCCAAAAATAAATCCTGATAGAAGTAATATTGGAGATCCAAATCCAAGAAGCAAAACCCAAAGAACTGTAAAAACAAAAAAAACTAAACTGATTAAAAAAAAATTTTTATTTTTAAGTTGATTTATATATTCAAGATTATTTTTAATAAATTCATAGCTACTTATTTCACTTAGAGAAAAATTGTCAAAAAATAACCACAAAAAACTTAAAATTATAAGAGCATAAGTCGACCCTAAAAAAAATTTTATTTTTTTTTCCTTTTCCATATACTTTAAACTTATTAAAAATAGCTGTACTTATATATATATATTTGTATAACTACCGAAATTTAATAATAAAATAACAAACAATGAAACGTACATATCAGCCTAGCAGAAAAGTAAGAAAAAGAAGACATGGATTTAGGTCTAAAATGAAGACAAAAGGTGGAAGAAAATTAATAAGAAGAAGAAGAGCAAGAGGAAGAAAAAAACTTACAGTTTGATGAAAAGTAAGATAACGAGTCTTTCCAAGAATGAAGATTTTAAATCAATTCTTGGTGGTGAAAAAATCTCAAATAAATATTTAACAATTTTCTTTAAAAAACTATCTAATAAGGATGAAAAAAAATTAAATATAAGTTTTGTAACAAAAAAAAAAATTGGCAATGCAGTAAGAAGAAATAAAATAAAAAGAAGACTTAGAAATATAATGAATGATGCTGAAAAAAAAATAGATCTTAAATTAAAATATTGTTATTTATTAATAGCAAAAATAACAGTCTTAAATGAGCCATATGAAAGTATTAAAAAAACATTATTTAATGATTTTCAAAAAATAAAATAATGAAAATAATTAAATACACATTAATAAAAATAATTAAATTATATAAATTATTTATATCTCCATTCCTAGGTAATAATTGCAGATATATGCCAACTTGTTCTGAATATTTTATGGAGAGTTTAGAAGAGGAAGGTGTTTTTAAAGGAACATTAAAAGGAACTAAAAGAATTCTATCTTGTCATCCAATAAAATTTTTAGGTGGTGGTGAAGGATTTGATCCTGTGAAAAAGAAAAGTAAATAAAAATGGATACAAAAAATATTATTTCAGCAATATCTTTAAGTGCAGCGGTAATAATTCTCTATAGTTTATTTTTTGCACCTACACCTCAAGAAAGAAAACAAATTCAATCAGAAAAAAATAAAACTACTCAAAACACTTCTGGTGATGCTCCATCTCTTGACCAGAATAATAAGGCTGTAAAAATTTCTAGAGAAGAAGCTATGAATGAAGGCAAAAGGATATTGTTTGAAAATGAAAATATTAAAGGCTCAATCTCATTGACTGGAAGTAAAATTGATGACTTAGAATTTAAAAAATTTAAAGAAGAATTAAACGGAGAGAAAAATGTTACCTTGTTAAACCCGAGTAAAGTTAAAAAAGGATATTATGTTGAAACAGGATGGGCGACTACAAACAAAAATATCGATGTACCAAGCTCAAAATCAATTTGGGAAGTTGAAGGTAATAACAAACTAACTCCTAATACGCCAATAAAATTAATTTGGTTAAACGATCAAAACATAAAATTTGAAAAAGAAATAAGCATTGATAATCAATATCTATTTACTGTAAAACAAAACATAATTAATAATTCTCAAAAAAAATATAATTTTTATCCTTATGGTCAAATAATTAGAAATGAAATACCTGAAATAACTAACTTTTTTATCCTTCATGAAGGGCCACTCGGAGTATTTGATTCAGAACTTGTAGAAGAAGATTATGATGATATTCAAGACAAACCATATTCTATCAATGCTGATAAAGGATTTATTGGAATAACTGATAAATTTTGGATTACTAGTTTAATACCGCAAGAAAACAGAAAATTTAGAGCTGATTTTGATTATAAAAATAAATTTAGAACTAACTTTATTGAAACAAATGCAACTGAAATTGGAGCAAATGAAACTAAATCAAATGAAATAAAAATTTTATTAGCTGCAAAAGAAGTTAGGATTATTGATGAATATGCCAAAAATTTAAATATTGAAAAATTAGATTTAGTTATTGATTGGGGATATTTGTACTTTTTAACACGTCCCATGTGGTTTGCTTTAGATTACTTTTATAAATTGTTAGGAAATTATGGATTAGCAATTATTGCTGTTACACTTTGTATTAGAATAGCGCTTTTTCCATTAGCTCAAATGAGTTTTCGTAGCATGAGTCGTATGAAACTACTTCAACCAGAGATGCAAAGAATTAAGGAAGCAAATAAGGACGACAAGAAGAAGATCCAAATGGAAATGATGAACCTATATCGGCGTGAAAAGGTAAATCCTATGAGTGGATGTTTGCCTATTCTGCCAATGATATTTATATTCTTTGCTCTTTACAAAGTTTTATTTGTAACCTTAGATGGAAGACACAAACCATTCTATGGATATTTAGTCGATCTATCAGAACGTGACCCAACGAGTTTATTCAATCTATTTGGATTAATAAATTGGACACCTCCAGAATTTTTACTTATAGGAGCCCTCCCTCTATTTTTTGGGTTAACTATGTGGCTGCAACAGAAACTTAATCCAGCTCCACCAGATCCTGTACAAGCAAAAATTTTTATGTTTTTTCCTATATTTTTAACAGTAATCTTAGCCCCTTTCCCTAGCGGACTTTTACTTTACTGGGTTACAAATAATATACTTCAAATGATTCAGCAGTATATTGTAATGAGACAAACTAAAGTAAAAACAGTTTAAATTGATGAAATTAGATAAAATTATACCCAAAGATGGGCCATCTATTAATGAAGTAAATAAATATATTGAAAAGTATTCTAACGAAATCATTGTAATTAAATATGGAGGAAATGTTTTTATTGATAGAAATATATTTAATAATTTTATATCAGATATAAGCACATTAAATAAATTAGGAATTTCAATTGTAGTTGTTCATGGGGGTGGGCCAAGAATAAAAAGAGAATTAGATAAGTCAAATATTCAAACTAAATTTATTAAAGGTTTAAGAGTAACAGATGAAAAAATTATAAATATAGTTGAGGATGTGCTAATTGATTTTAATAATGATATTGTAGAATCTCTTAAAAAAAATAGTATTGAAGCAATTTCAATAAATACCAGAGAAAATAATGTTATTGAAGTTGTTCCTGAGTCAGAAGAGCTTGGTTTTGTAGGAAAACCAAAGAAGATTAATAATGAAATCATTAAAAATGCATTAAAAAAAAATTTGATACCTATTATATCTCCTTTGGGTTTAGGAAAAGATAATCAAACATTCAATATAAATGGAGATACAGCTGCAGGAGCTATAGCAAAATCTTTAAAATCAAGAAGATTACTTTTAATGACAAATGTAGAAGGTGTTTTAAATAAAAATAAAGAGCTCATTTCAGAAATTAATTCTACTGATGCAAATAAAATGATAAATGCAGAAATTATTTCAGGAGGAATGATACCTAAAATCGAAACAAGTCTTGATGCTATAAATAATGGTGTTACAGGCGTGGCAATAGTTGATGCTCGGGTTCCTCATGCATGTTTATTTGAAATATTTACTGACAAAGGTGCAGGGACTTTAATTAGAAAATGAAAAGTTTAAAAAAAATGAAATATCTTCTTTTAGACCTTGATGGGGTTTGTTATGGCAAACATAATAATTACTCCTTAGAAAAAGTTTTCGGACAAGTTTCAAATCGTATGACTAGCTTTATATCTGAAAGATTGAAAATAGACTTGAAAGAAGCAAAAAAATTACAGACTGATTATTTTTATAAATATAACACAAGTTTAAATGGTCTAATGATACATCACGATATCCCTCCGCAAGAATTCCTAAAATATGTGCACTCAATAGATCTATCTTTTATGAAAGAAGATAAGATAATGAGAAATGAACTTGAAAAATTAGATATGGAAAAATTTATTTTTACTAATGGTAGCGCTGAACATGCTGAAAATATTTTAACACATTTGGGGATATACGACCTTTTTGGAAGAGATAAGGTCTTTGATATTCAAGATAGTGATTATGTGCCCAAACCAGAAGCAAAAACTTTTGATTTAATGCTTAAGAAATTTAATATTAATCCTAAAGAAACTATTTATATAGAGGATATAGCTAAAAATTTGAGTATAGGTTATGAGAGAGGTTGCACTACAGTTTGGTTAATTAATGATGAACATTTTGGAAAAATAGACTCTAATAAAGATTATATTTCGCATAAAATTGAAAATCTATCTTTATTTCTCAAAGAAATAAGGCTATTAAAAAGTAAATAAATTATGTCTATAGAAAAAATTATTAACGAAGCTTGGGAAAATAAAGATCAAGTAAATCAAAATTCTGATAAAAGTCTGAAAGATACTATCAATCAAATTATTGATGACTTGGATTGTGGTAAAGTAAGAGTTGCTGAAAAAATAAATGGAGAATGGATTACCCATCAGCATATTAAAAAAGCAATAATGCTTAGTTTTAGAATTTATCCCATGGAAAATTTAAGTGGTCCATACAGCAGCTGGTATGACAAAGCGCATTTGTTAAAAGGGAAAACGGCAGGATGGACAAAAGAAGATCATGAAAAAGCAGGATTTAGGATGGTACCTAATTCACCGGTAAGAAAAGGATCATTCGTTGGAAAAAATGTTGTCTTAATGCCATGCTATGTAAATATTGGTGCCTATATTGATCAAGGCACAATGATAGACACATTTGCAAGGGCAGGCAGTTGTTGCCAAATTGGAAAAAATTGTCATATATCAGCTGGTACAGGAGTTGGTGGAGTATTAGAGCCTGCTCAAGCACTTCCAACAATAATTGAAGATAATGTATTTCTTGGTGCAATGTCTGAAGTTGTAGAAGGAGTTATAGTAGGAGAAGGTTCTGTATTAAGTATGGGTATGTATATTGGACAATCAACAAAAATTGTTAATAGAAAAAGTGGAGAAATAATTTATGGAAAAATACCTCCATATTCAGTTGTAGTTCCTGGTTCTCTCCCAGATAAAAATAATCCTTCTGCACCATCTTTATCATGTGCTGTAATTATTAAACAAGTTGATGAAAAAACTAGATCGAAAACATCAATAAACGATTTATTAAGAGAATAAATATGCCAAAAATTGATGAATTAACTTTAGCTAAAGAGCTAATTAGATTTCCTACTATTACACCTAATGATTCTGGTATAATGAAGTTTCTTGAAAAAAAATTAAAAAATCTTGGTTTTAAAACTAAGATACTAGAATTTAGAGAAAAAAATCTAAAGCCAGTTAAAAATATTTATGCAAGATTTGGTAAATTAAATCCTAATTTTTGCTATGCAGGACATCTTGATGTTGTTCCGCCAGGTAATATTGATCACTGGACAGTAAATCCTTTTAAACCGTCAATAAAAAAAGGTCATTTAATTGGAAGAGGTGCAATTGATATGAAAAGTTCAGTTGCTTCATTTATTGCAGCAGTAAATAACTTTTTAAATAAAAATAAAAATTTTAAAGGCTCTATCAGCTTGTTAATTACAGGAGATGAGGAAGGTATTGCAGTAAATGGGACAAAAAAAGTAGTAGAATTTCTTAAAAAGAAAAAGGAAAAAATAGATTTTTGCTTAGTTGGAGAACCAACAAATCCTGAAAAATTAGGCGAAATGATAAAAATTGGTAGAAGAGGATCTTTAACAGGACATCTTACTATTCATGGAATTCAAGGACATGTTGCTTATCCTCATCGAGCAAATAACCCTTCAAATTGTTTAATTAATATTTTAAAAAAACTAAAAGATATTAAGTTTGATAAAGGGACCAAAAATTTTCAACCAACCAATTTAGAAGTTACAAAAATTAATATTAATAATAAAGCAGACAATGTTATACCAGGCTCTGCACATGCTAGTTTTAATATTAGATTTAATAATAAACATACATCAACATCATTAAAGAAAAAAATTAATAAAATTATAAGTGATTTTACAAAAAGAAATAAATGTAAATTTGAAATGAATTATGTGGTTTCAGGTGAATCTTTCTTATCAAAACCAAATCACGTTACATATATGATAAAAAATATAGTCAAAAAAAATACAAAAATAACTCCTAAATTATCAACAACTGGAGGAACCTCAGATGCAAGATTTATAAGAAAAATTTCTCCATGCTTAGAATTTGGTTTAGTAGGAAAAACTATGCATAAAGTTGATGAAGCAGTTTCTTTAAAAGATTTAAAGAAGTTAACTAAAATTTATACAGATATTTTAGAAAATTACTTCAAGTGAAAACAGCTATAATTACTTCTAATACATCTACAAATCATTTAACTGGCATTGGACATCCAGAACAACCTGATCGTGTAACTGCAGTAATTGCAAAACTTAAGCAGAATAAAAAATTAATTTGGGAAAAATCTTCAAAATTTGATGTGAAATATTTAAACATTACTCATTCAGAAGATTATATTTTGGATGTAAAAAAATCTTTTCCAAATAATGGATTAAAATTTCTTGATGGGGATACTATCATTTCCCCTGGAAGTAAAAGAGCCACTATTGATGCAGTGGGTTCAATAATTTCAGCTATTGATGGTATAGAAAACAAGAAATTTAATAAGGCTTTCTGTGCAGTTAGACCACCTGGACATCATGCTGAAAAAAATAAAGCTATGGGTTTTTGTATTTATAATAATATTGCTGTAGGAGCAAAATTTTTAATTAATAAGTATAAATATAACAAGATTGCAATTATTGATTTTGATGTTCATCATGGAAATGGAACACAAGATATTTTCTATGAAAATAGTAAGGTATTGTACATATCTACTCATCAATATCCTTATTATCCAGGAACTGGCAATAATAATGAAAAAGGTAAGTATAATAATATTTTAAATATACCCCTTCCAGCTGGTACTAATTCAGACGAATATTTAAATGCTTATAATTACGTGATTAAAAAACTTATAGAATTTAAACCTGAATTTGTGATGTTTTCTGCTGGATTTGATGCTCATAAGGATGATCCATTAGCGCAATTAAATTTAAATTCAAAAGATTTTTATGAAATAACTAAAAGAACTATTCTAGCAACTCAACAATTTAGCAAAGGTAAAGTTGTTTCGATACTAGAAGGTGGCTACGATCTTGCCGCACTTTCTGAAAGTGTTAATGAACATGTTAATGCTCTATTAGAATTTAATTGAAATTAAAATATTTTTCATTAAAGAAATATTTATGAAATTATATAGAATCAAAAAATCTAATATTGATAGAAAAGGTCATGGCCTATATGCTGCTAAAGATATTGAAGCAGGTACAAGAATTATAGATTATGTTGGAAATATAATTACAAAAAAACAAACTGAAAATTCTGAAAAATTTGATAACTCAAAACCAATTTATTTATTTAATTTGAATAATAGATACGATCTAGATGGAGATGTTTGGTGGAATACAGCGCGCTTGATAAACCATTCTTGTTCAAATAACTGCGAATATGAAGGTAAAGGTTTAAAACTTTGGGTAATTTCAATTAAAGATATAAAAAAAGGTGAGGAATTAACTTGTGACTATGGTTTCGGATTTGATTCTGATTACAAGCAATTTCCTTGTAATTGTAAATCTAAAAATTGCTGTGGTTATATTGTTAGAACAGAAAGTCGTTGGAGAATTAATAAAAAATTTAAAAAAACATTAGGGATTAATAGATAATTTTTTCAAGATATAAACCACATGCAGGAGCAGGAGGTGCAACTTTTTTTCTATCTTTCATTTTAATTATATTTTCAAACTTTTTTAAATTCCACTTTTTTTCTCCAAGATATTTTAAACATCCTACCATTGATCTGACTTGATTCTTTAAAAATGATTTAGATTTAAATTTAAATTTAATTTGATTTTTTGACTTACTAATTATAATTTTGTTTATAGTTCTTATTGGACTCTTTGCATTACAATTAGAAGATCTAAATGTTGAAAAATCATGTTTTCCAATTAATTTTTTAGATCCTTTTTTAATTAATTTTAAATCTAATTTTTTTCTTATGTGCCATTCTCTATCTTTATTAATAATTGAAGGTGAAAGACTATTTCTAATTAAATATAAATATATTCTTTCTTTAGCCGAATATCTTGCGTGAAAATTGATTTTTTTTCTTTTAATATTAATTATTGATATCATTTTATTATTTAAAAAATAGTTTAGAGATTTAATAATTTTGTTAACATTTTGAATTTTATTTTTTACATCAAAATGAGCTGATTGTTCTAATGCATGAACTCCTGAATCAGTTCTTCCAGATCCATATAATACAATTTTTTGTTTCAATAATTGTGATAAAGTTTGTTGAACTATTTTTTGGATAGACCTACCTTTTTTTTGAATTTGCCAGCCAACAAATGAGGTTCCAACATATTCTATTAAAATTTGGTACCTATACATTAAATAAGTTTGGAGCCCTTTCTGATTTGATTGCCAAGCAAAAACTCATTTATTTGTTGAACTCTTTTTCCTTCCCGCTGAATAGTTAGTACTTTTATAGATCCATCTACACAGCATATTTCTAAATCGTCACTTATTACTTCTCCAGGTTCACCCTTAGTATAATATTTTTGTGCTTTTAGTATCTTATATCTTTCTCCATTAAACAAAAAAAAAGCTCCAGGAAATGGATAAAGTCCATTAATTTTTCCTACTACTTTATCTGCATTTTCGCTCCAGTTAATTTTTCCTTCAATTTTTTGTATTTTTTTTGCATAAGTAGCTTTTGAAGCATCTTGATCTTTGAATTTTATTTGATCATCATAAATATTATCTAAAATATCTAAAATTTTTTCTGAAGCTAATATTGATAATTTATCAGATAATTCTTCTGAATTCATATTTTCAGTAATTTTTAATGAATATTGCTTACAAATTGGGCCTTCATCTAAATTTTCATTTATTTTCATCATACTAATTCCAGTTACTTTATCTAAATTCATGATTGACCTTTGAATTGGAGCCGCTCCTCTCCATTTTGGCAATAAAGAGGCATGAACATTTAAAAATCCATTTTTAGGAATTTTTAAAAGATTTTCTGGAATAATTTGACCATATGAAACTACTATAACAAGGTCAGGTTTTAATTCACTTAAATATAATTCTTCCTCATTATTATTTTTTAAAACTTTCGGAGTTCTAACATTTAAGCTTATGTTTTCAGAAAATAAATTTATTGGTGATTTATTTAATTTTTGACCTCTATTTGATTTTTTAGGTGGTTGAGTATAAACAACTGAAATTGGATATCCATTTTGATACAATGATTTAAGAATAGGTACAGCAAAATATGAGGTCCCCATAAAAACAATTTTCTTAAACATTGCTAAACAATTATTCTATCGGGTCTTATTTTTTGCTTTGATAATTTTTTAACAATAATATTTTTTTTTAATTTTGATAAATAATCAATAAATAAAATTCCTTCTAGATGGTCCATTTCGTGCTGAATGCAAGTTGCTAACAATCCTTCAGCATTTAGTATCTTTTTATTACCATCATAATCCAAATATTCTACTTTACACTTCTTTGGTCTATTCACTTCAGCAAAAAAATTAGGAACAGATAAACAGCCTTCTTCGTATGTAGAGGTTTCAGTAACTTTATCTTTTATTAAAGGGTTAACAAAATACATTGGATTATTTTTTTCATCATTTTTAGAAATATCCATTACTATGATTCTTTTTGGAACTCCTATTTGTATTGCAGCAAGACCTATTCCATTCGCATTGTACATCGTATCTAGCATATTATCCATTAACTGTTGTTCCTCTAAGCCTACCTGACTAATTGGCAATGATTTTTGTCTTAAAATTTTATTGGGTTCAGTAATAATAGTTTTTATTGCCATGATTAATTTTATAATAATATTTAAACTTTTAAAGGAAGAAC
>CACACV010000014.1 GCA_902531025.1 uncultured Pelagibacteraceae bacterium
TAGCGCTACTGTTGTAAATTTTGGAGTCTCTTTCTTCCATCTTAAAGTAACTGAAAAAATTGAAAAACCTAAAGCTGAGGCAAGACCAAAAATAAGACCTGGTAACGTATTTTTTTCTGCATTTCCATATGCCATCACAGCTATACCGAATGTGGCTACAAAAATTGATATCCATACAGTAATAGAAATTTTTTCTTTTAAGAACATAAATCCAAGAAGAGCAGTAATAAATGGCATCGCTGCTAGACATAGCAACGTCACAGCGGCAGATGTATTAGAAATTGACCAGATAAAGGTAATCATAGCTGTAGCAAGACCAGCTCCTCCTATTAACCCAGAAATTCCAATTTTTGAATAATTTTTATAAAATTTTAAACCTTCGTTTAAATACAAATAAACATTTAATAATATAAATATTACTAGTCCTCTAGTGAACAAATACTGCCAAGGAACTAATTGAGGTTGATCAATATGTCTTACAACATAGGGTCCAAAGGACCAAAATATTCCAGCAAGTAAAACTATTGGAATAGCAACTTTTGGATTTTTAATGTCTGACATTTGAAATATTTATTATTTATTTATTTAAGAGACAAGAAATATAATTAATCTATCAAAAATTCGTTAATTCCTGACAAAGAATAACACTCAACACGAGTACCTTTTTTAAAATTTGAAACTCCATCTTTGAATACGCCCCAGGCATTTGACTTGGTGAAAGAACCTATTTTATAAGATTCTTGACCTTTCTTTAGCTCAAACTCACTATCACCATTTTTTGTAAAAATGAGTTTTCCTTTAATAAATCTTGTAAAATTTTTTTTTTTTTGAAATTTATATCTTAATTTTGCAACCACTGGCTTTTCAGATTTTATTCCTAAAGATCTAAAAATATGAGGTAAAACAAAAAATCTAAAACAGGCTGCTGATGAAATTGGATTTCCTGGCAAACCAAAGAAGCACATATTATTACTAAATTTTGCAAACATCATTGGCTTTCCTGGTCTTATATTGACACCTTTAAACATACTTTTGATTTTGAACTGTTTTATAATGTTTGGAATAAAATCAAATTTTCCAGCAGATACCGCCCCTGATGTTATAACTAAATCAGATTTATATTTCATATTTTTTAAAATTTCTTTTTTAAAAATTAGATTATCATTATCTCTTAAAATTTTTTTAACTTTAAAGTTTATAGGTAAATTTTTTGTAAACGAATATAAATAATTAGTATTTGAATTTCTTATTTTCCAATTTGGAATTTTCTTGCTATTTGATATCTCGTTACCAGTTGGATAGAAAACTACATTAAGTTTTTTTTTAACTAATATTTTTTTAATACCAAGTGTTTTAAGTGCCAAGATATGATTAGGATTAATAAATTGACCTTTCTTAATTATTTTATCTCCTTTTTTAAAATCCGATCCAACTGAACGAATGTATTCTTTTTTTTTTATTTTTTTTTTTAAGATAATATATTTAGATTTTGTATTGCTTATCAATAATTGTGCTTGCTCTACTGGTATTATAGTATCGAAAGGTTTTTCAATTATTGAACCAGTCATAACTTCTATGGCTGAAAACTTAGGAATTTTTTTTATGGTTGGGTTATCTCCTGCCGCAAGCGTTTTGATAATTCTAAATTTTTGAAATTTCTTACCTTTTAAAGATTTAGTTTCTTTAGAATTTACTGCATAACCGTCATATGCTGTATTATCACAAGTAGGGTAATTTGCATGAGAAATAATATCCTTTGCTAATACTCTGTTTAATGATCTTGTTATGGAAACTATTTCATTTTTAATTGAAATATTATTCTTTTTTAATTTGTTTAGAGCAGACTTATATGAATTCATTTAATTTTTTTTTTGCTTTTTGTAAATCTTCCTTAGTATTTATATTTAAGAAACTATAATCATTTTTATCTTTTATCTCTATAATTTCAGATCCAACTTTATTTGCCCATTCTTCAACTTTTCTATATCCGCTATTTATATCTTGAAATAAAATATCTTTAAGTTCCAAAGACCATAATCCAAAAATATTATGCCTTCTATTTTTTCTTTTTAAAAAAAATAATTTTTTTGATGAATTATTTGGACAACGCTTAACCTTATCAATTATGTTTTCATCAAAAAAAGGCGTATCACAAGGAAATGTGGCTAACCAGTTATAATTTTTTTTATTCCTTTTAATCCAATCCATGGCTGATAAAACTCCAACTAAGGGACCAAGATAGCCTTCAATTATATCTTTTGTCGAAAATATATTTTTTTTATCTTGAATAACATTTTTTTTTTTCTCGATAACTAGAATTTCTTTAAAATTTTTTTCTAACTTTGATATTGTATGTTCTAATAATGTTTTGTTTCCTAATTTAGCTTTAGTTTTATCTTCACCAAATCTTTTTGATTTTCCACCTGCTAATATCACCCCTAAAATATTGTTTTTCGCCATTAAATTAAATATAAGTTATAAATTCTTTAAATAAAGATTTATAAATGAATTTAGAAATTTTAAAAATAGCCTCGGATACAACAAATAATAAAAAGCTTCATAATTGTACACATAAATCAAAATATAAAAATCCTATTTGTGGTGATGAAATGGAAGTGGGTGTAAAAATTTCAAAAGATCAAATACTTGATTTTTCATATTGGTGTAAATCATGTATATATTGTCAAGCTTCTGCTAGTGTTCTTTCAAAATTTTCAATAAACAAAAATGTTAATTCTATGAATAAAGTTATTGGTTTTTTTAATGCATTTTTTGAAAATAATAATGTCAAATTTCCTAAAAACTTGAAAAAATTTAAGATACTTTTTAGTAAGAAAAATTTAGCCAGAAAGGATTGTATTTTACTTCCGTTCAAAGCTCTTTCAAAAGCACTAAAATCATAATATGAAAAAAGAAATTTTAGTTAAAAGTTTTATTGCAGGTTTATTTTCAGTAATAACAATAGCTGCCTTGTCACTTTTAACCTACAAAACTCAGTATGGTATTTTTTTAGTAGCATCTTTTGGTTCGTCAATGGTAGTTTTGTTTGGATATCCTGAAAGTCCTTTTGCACAACCAAAAAATATTTTTTTTGGTCATCTATTAACATCTCTTGTAGGAGTTTTATTTGTAAATTTTATTCCCTTACCTTTATACGTTACAATACCTTTAGCAGTAGGTATTGCTGTTGGACTAATGATTTTACTTAATGTACCTCATCCGCCTGCTGGTGGAAATCCAATAATTGTTATAATGGGAAGTGTTTCTTTTGATTTTTTGATTAATCCTATAATTTCTGGCACAATAATAATTTTAATTTTTGGTATTATTTTAAATCGAATAATTCTAAAAAAAAAATACCCTATTTAAATAATAGTTGATTGTTATCTTAAAAAATAAAATTATTATCTACTAAAATACCAATAACTATTCCTGTTATTAAAGCTAAAATTAATTTTGTTCTTTTATTCATTAATTATATTTATTTTTTTGATTTTTTTGATTTAAATTTCTGTTTAATAGTTTCCCATAATTTTGCCATTCCTAGAGGCTCATAAATCATGAAAACTATCATTAATAATCCAAATATAACTTGTTCAATTGATGATATGATTGTTGCATCAATTGCTCCATGAAAAACATTATTACCAACACTGTTTAACAAAACTGGAAAAAGTAAAATAAATGCTGCACCTATAAAAGCACCGTTTATAGTCCCAAGACCACCTAAAATGCACATGAATAATATTTTAAATGACAATTTAATATCAAATGCAACGGGCTCTAATGATTTTAGATAAGTAAATGCGAAAAGAGCTCCTGCTACACCACAATAAAATGCACTTATAGCAAATGCTTGGACTTTGGTTCTTAAAAGTGAAACTCCCATCGACTCTGCTGCAATATCCATATCTCGAACTGCCATCCAATTTCTACCAGTGCTGCCTCTAGCCATATTCATTGCAAGCAGAGTTAAAATTGTTACAACAAATACAATTATTAAATACATAGCTAAGGGAGTGGTAAAAGGTACTCCTAATATAACTATATCTTGTGCAGTTATTATTCCTGACGAGTCGTAATTTTTAAACCAACCAAATTTATCTATCATCCATACAATAAAAAACTGTGAAGCAAGGGTTGCTACCATAAGATAAATTCCTCTTACTTTTAAACTTGGTAGTCCAAATAAAATTCCAAATGCCGCTGCAATAAGACCTGATACTATAAGTGAACCAAAGAAACCTAGCTCTGGAACTCTTAAAATCAGGTTAAAACAGGCAAATGCCCCTGCGGCCATGAAGCCAGCGGCACCTAATGCTAATTGTCCTGTATAACCCATAACAATTTGTTGTCCGATTGTAGCCAAAGCTAAACAAAGCCATGGTATTAATATAGAGGTGTACCAATATTCAGTTTTAATGAATGCTGGTATAATGACTAATCCTAAAACCATTAATACACAAAAGTTAATAATATCATTTTTTGTATATGTCATAAAAATTGGCTTCATAATTAAACTCTCCTAATAATTTTTTCTCCAAATAAACCTTCTGGTCTATACAATAAGAAGAATATTGCTAATACATATGGAGCCCAACCTTCAATTGCTCCCCCAAAAAATGGTCCGATGTAAACTTCTAATACTTTTTCTGTTGCTCCGATAATTAAGCCCCCAACAATTGCCCCAGGAATAGAAGAAAATCCTCCTATAATTAAAACCGGTAATGCTTTTAAAGCTAAGTCAACAAGGGCAAATTGAACGCCTGCTCTTGCTCCCCACATGCAACCAGCAACTAATGCTACAACTCCTGCTGCTGACCAAACTAGTAACATTATGTGTTTTAAAGGAATTCCAATAGAACTTGCGGCACCAGCATCGTCGGCAACTGCTCTTAAACCAAGGCCAATTTTGGTGTATTTAAACAGAAGAAATAAGCCTACAATCATTAAAGTAGCTACTATTCCTGCCGTAATATCAAGTGCACTAATAAATAACTTTAAATTATCTGCAATCCAAGGAACTGGAAAGTCTCCTATACCTAAATCTAACCTTCTAACTTCTACTCCCCAGGCAGCTTGAGCAAGTCCCTCGAGTACATAACCAAGACCGATTGTAGCCATTAATACTGTATCTTCACTTGCATTCATTAAAGGTCTTAAAACAAATCTTTCAGTACAAAGACCGACTACTACCATTAAAAGAGCAGCTAAAATAAAAGCAAAAACAAATGGAACGTTAAAATCTTGCATGAATCCACAAAAAGCAAGTACCGAGAAAAATACCATAGCTCCTTGTGAAAAGTTAAATGTTGCTGAAGCTTTAAAAATAAGAACAAATCCTAAAGCTACTAATGAATACATGGTTCCTGCTAGCAATCCTCCAACGACTACTTCCATAAAAAATAATAATTCATTAACCATAATTTTATCCTAGTGTTCTACTCCTAAATAAGCATCAATTACTTTTTTATTAGACCTAACTTCGTCTGGTGTTCCATCACCAATAACTTTTCCATAATCAAGAACCACAACCCTATCAGATATATCCATCACAACTCCCATGTCATGCTCAATTAAAACCATTGTAGTTCCAATTTCATCATTAACTTTTAAAATAAATCTACACATGTCCCTTTTCTCTTCTATATTCATTCCTGCCATAGGTTCATCTAACAAAAGAACAGATGCATCTGTTGCAAGTGCACGGCCTAATTCAACTTTTTTTTGTAGACCATAAGGAAGTTTACCTACTGGAGTATTTTTAATATCTTCAATTTCTAAAAATTCAATTATCTCTTCGGATCTATCTCTATTTATTTTTTCTTCTTTTTTTACTTTAGGGAGTTGTAAGGCAACTTCAAGAAAGTTTGTTTTAGTATGAAGTTTTCTTCCAACTAAAATATTATCTAATACTGACATTCTTTTAAAAAGAGCAAGATTTTGAAATGTTCTAGAAAGTCCCATTTGTGCCATTATATTTGGTGTAATTTTTGATAAAGTTTTTCCTTTAAAATAAACGGTTCCTTTTTGTGGTTTATAAATTCCATTTATACAGTTAAGCATTGAACTTTTTCCTGCACCATTAGGTCCAATAATTGCCCTTACTTCGTGCTCCAGAACATCAAAAGTTGTATCAGTTATAGCCTTAACGCCACCAAAACTTAGTGAAATATTTTTAACTTCTAGTATTGGTTTGCCTATTTTAAATTTTCTATCTGCAGCCATATCTAATTATTCTTTTTTTTATTTTTTTTTTTACTAGTTTCTTCTTCTTTTAGAACATCTCTAAAATTCTTTCTTCCTTTTTTAGAAATACCTAAATATAATTCTTTTACTTGATCGTTATTTAATAAACTTTGTGCTGTTCCATCTAGCATTACTTTTCCTGTTTCAATGATATATCCATAATCAGAATTTTTTAATGCAATATTTGTATTCTGTTCAGCTAATAATATGCTTACTCCTTCTTTTTGATTTAATTCTTTAACAATATTAAATATCTCAGATACTAGTTGAGGTGCCAAACCCATAGTTGGTTCATCTAATAAAAGCATTTTTGGTTTTGCCATCATGGCTCTTGCAACAGCTAACATTTGTTGTTCACCACCTGAAGTAAATGCAGCTTGACTTTTTCTTCTTTCTTTAAGTCTTAAAAAATAGCTATATATTTTCTCAAGCTCTTGATTTATCTCGCTTTTTGACAATTTTCTTGAATAAGCACCAGATATAATATTTTCTTCTACTGTTAAATGCCCAAAGCATCTTCTGCCTTCTAACACTTGAACCATTCCAAGACCAACCATTTGAGAAGGATTTTGTTTTTCAATTGCAGTCCCATCATAACTAATTGATCCTTTAGTAACTTTTCCTCTTTCAGAAGCCAACATTGTTGATACAGCTTTTAAAGTTGTGCTTTTTCCGGCACCATTTGCTCCTAGCAAAGCCACAACTTTACCTTTTGGAACTTGAAGAGAAACATTGTGTAGAGCTAAAATAACATTATCATATACGACCTCTATATTCTTAATATCCAAAATATTTTCTGTATTTCCGCTCATTTTAAATTTTTTATTTTTTTAAATTATTATAAAGGGGAGGTCAAAATAAAATATTATTTTTTCCGCCCCTTTAAACTTAATATTAACTAAAAAAGAAATTTTAACATTAGCACTGCTTAGGTGTAATATTATTTTCTTTTGCAAATTTAGCAGCTGAAGACTCAACTAGACCTCTTATAAATGCAGGATCTAATGGTGCTTCCCAACCAGTTATCTGATCAAATTTCTCACCATTCCACTGCATTACTGCAAATTTACCAGCACCTTCGTGGTTAGCACATGAAATAGAAAAAGGAGCAACCATGCCCTTAATGCCTATTTCACCAAGACGAGCTTCTGTCATATTTAGAGCTTCATAACCATCTCTAAATTCTGCACCAGTTACTGCCTTACCAACTTTGTTATGCATTTTTTGGGCATTTCTCATTCCCTCAATCCACATAACAGCTGCACCCAAGCCTCTGTTCCAATAAACTGAACCAATACGTTTATGATCTGCTAAATTACCTTTTCCAGCGCCGTATACTTGTTCTTTGATTTTCTTAACCAAAGGAAAATGATCTCCAGGAAGAGCGTTTGCAACTGCATAAGTTCCCTTAGCAGCATCTCCTGCAGGATACATATCCTCTTCGGCAGCACCAAATGTAACATACATCATACGATCACGTGGAAAGTTAATTCTAGCAGCATTTGTCATTGCTGTAGAGTTCATACCTGAACCTGCTCCCCAGAAAGTAACCCAATCAGGATTTTCTCTTCTGATTTGCAGCCACTGAGATTGTTGTTCTAATCCTGGTGGTGGAATTGAAATTTCAATTAATTCTACTCCCCAGTCTTTACAAATTTTTCTCATTGCTGGCAAAGGTTCACGACCGTAAGCAGAATCAATATGAAGGTGAACAATTTTCTTACCCTTCATTTTATCGATACCACCTTCAATTTCAGCCATAAACTTTAACTTAACTGCAATTTGTGACCAATAGTGACTTGCAGCATTAAATACCCAAGGCCATACTCTTCCATCTGCACCGTCTGTTCTTCCATATCCGTATTGCGCTAAGACAACATTGTCCTTAGCCATACGATTAATTACCGCGTATGCACCAGGTGTACCTAAAGTATCGAAAACAACAATTCTTTGTCCGTCTTTTTCAAATAGTCTTTGATAACACTCAACAGTTTTTACTGCGTTATATTCAGTTTCACACTCTTGCCATGTAAGCATAACTCCATTTACTCCGCCATTCATATTCACGTAGTTCATGTAGTCTATTTGCGCACCATAATATCCTGTACCCATTGCTGAGTAAGGACCAACCCTAGAACTTGCTACTGGAAAATATTGTGTTTCAGCACCAAATACAGTTTGTGGTAATGCAAAAGTGGAAAATATAGCTACCATCATTGTTAAAGCTGATAGAAGCTTTTTTACAATTTTATTTATCATTATCCCCTCCCATTTATTTATAAATAATAGTAATAATTAATATAAGCACTTATTGATAATGATAACTAGTCACATTCGCATGCAATTTATGCATAACTGTATCCTGTTTAGAGAATACATATTATGCGCACTATCAAAGTACTATTTACAATTTAAAGTTGTTAAAATTAATATAAAAAATTAACTTTAATATAGAAATTTAAAATTTAAAAATTTTTAATAAGTTAATAAATGCCAATTAAAATCATTCCAATAAATAATTCAATTATAAGTTGATGATAATAATTTTTAAACTTTAAACTAAGATTATAAAATTTAAAAAATTTCTTATTAAAATAAATATTATTTAAATAGAAATAGAATACGACATAATCAAACATGGAGAATTAAAAGGAGTAAAAAGAGGATATAAAAGAAAAAATTTTAGTTTAAGAGCCTTTAAAATTGGATTTGTAATCTAAAAAGATGGCAAATGAATAGTTAAAAATATTTAAACAATAAAAACCCTAGTAACATAAGAATTTAATGTAGATTTTTTATTTAATAGAAAAATTATAGAAAACATCAATGAAATTGAAAAAAGGTTGAAATTATTAGCAATTATAACATCCAAAACAAAATTTAAACCAGAAGATAACCAAATTTAGAAAATCTAATATCTGGTCAAAAATTTGTTTGATTGATTTATTTATATTAGGTAAGAGTCCGTTTTAAATTTAGTTTAATTAAGTAAAATATTTAAGACAGGAGAATAAATGAAAGTACTTTGTATATTATATGATGATCCCAAAGGAGGAATGCCGAAAACATATCCTTTATCAGATCTTCCAAAATTAGAAAAATATCCTGATGGTATGACTTTGCCTTCTCCTAAAGGCAGAGATTTTACACCAGGACAATTACTTGGGTGTGTGTCTGGAGAATTAGGATTAAGAAAATTCCTTGAAAGTAATGGACATGAATTAGTTGTAACCAATAGTAAAGATGGTGACGGATGTGAAGCAGACAAACATATAGTTGATGCTGATATAGTTATATCTCAACCATTTTTTCCATACTATTTAACAAAAGAAAGAATTGCAAAAGCAAAAAATTTAAAAATGGCAATTACAGCTGGAATTGGTTCAGACCATGTTGATTTGCAAGCAGCAATGGATAATAAGATTGATGTTGTTGAAGTTACATTTTGTAATTCACGATCGGTAGCTGAACATATCGTTATGATGATAGTATCACTTGTAAGAGACTATCACAACCAACATAGAATTGTTAATGAAGGAGGTTGGAATATAGCAGATGCGGTTCAAAGAAGTTATGACGTAGAAGGTATGCACATAGGAACTGTTGCGGCTGGTAGAATTGGTTTAGACGCTCTTCGAAAAATGAAACCTTTTGATGTACATCTTCATTATTTTGATAGACATAAATTACCAGATGCAGTTGAAAAAGAATTGAATCTTACGTTTCATGAGTCAGTTGAGTCAATGGTTAAAGTTTGCGATGTCGTAACAATTAACTGTCCTCTTCATCCTGAAACTGAAAACCTTTTTGATGACGCAATGATAGGAAAAATGAAAAAAGGTGCTTACATAGTTAATACTGCTAGAGGTAAAATTTGTAACAAAGATGCAATTGCGAGAGCGCTTGAAAGTGGACAATTAAGTGGATATGCAGGAGATGTGTGGTTTCCACAGCCTGCTCCAAATGATCATGTTTGGAGAAGCATGCCACATCATGGAATGACACCACATACTTCGGGAACATCTTTATCTGCACAAGCAAGATATGCTGATGGTGTAAGAGAAATATTAGAATGTTTTTTTGAAGGAAGTGAAATAAGAAATCAATATTTAATTGTTAAGGATGGACAGCTTGCTGGTATGGGAGCACACTCTTATAGCAAAGGTAGTGCAACTGGTGGTTCGGAAGAGGCAGCAAAATACAAAAAAAAATAATTAAAAAAAATAATTAAAAAACCCTAGAATTAATATTTAGTTCTGGGGTTTTTTTTGCCTAAATTTAAAATCTAGCTTTTTAATTAGATGTTAAATAATATAATCACTATGTTAAAAGATTCTTTTGGAAGAAAATTTCCATATATTAGACTTTCTATAACTGATGTTTGTAATTTTAAGTGCGGCTATTGTTTACCAAATGGATATCAAAAAGACAAAAGTGATAATAGAAAATTCTTGTCTTCAGAAGAAATAGAAAAATTAGCAAAAGGATTATCAAAATTGGGAGTTAGTAAAATTAGATTAACTGGTGGTGAGCCTACAGTTAGAAAAGATTTATTTGATATAATAAAAATTTTAAAAAATAAATCTGGAATAAAAAAAACAGTAATTACAACTAATGGATATAGATTAGATCAGATTGCAGAAAAATTAGTAGATTCAGGAATTGATGGAATTAATATAAGTATTGATAGTTTAAATAGAGATACTTTCAAAACCATAACAGGTCACGACCGATTGCCAGAGATACTAAAAGGAATAGAAAAACTTCAAAAATTAAATTTTAAAAATATTAAAATAAATGCTGTTTTGCTAAATGGAATTAATAGTACTAAAAAAGATTTCAAAGAATGGTCAAATTTTATAAAATCTAATGAAATAACATTTAGATACATTGAGTTAATGCAGACAGGAGACAGTATAGAATACTTTAAAAGATATCACATTTCGTCAAAAATTTTTACAGATTATCTAAATGAAAATAATTGGATATTCCAAACACATGGAAAAGATTCAGGCCCATCAAAAAATTATATCCACCCTAATTATAAAGGAAAATTTGGTTTGATTGCTCCATATTCTAAAGATTTCTGTGAGTCTTGTAATAGACTAAGAATTACAGCTAGAGGTGACTTAAGATTATGCTTATTTGGAAGCACTGGAATAAATATAAGACATTTAATTCAAAGAGATGATCAACTTGATGAACTAAAAGATTTAATATTAAAACAATTACAATTTAAGAAAGAATCTCACTACTTAGAATTGGGTGAAACAGGATTGACAAAAAACTTATCTCAAACAGGAGGTTAATGGGTAATTTAAAAATTGTAAATAAACAAGAATTAAAAGATTGGGCAAATGAATTATTTAAAAAAAATTCGTTCAATATGGTTGATGTTTCTTCAAAAAAAGAAACTCTTAGAAGAGCATTGGCTTCTGGTAAAATTTATGTTGGAAAAGAAATTATTGATCTAATTAAAAAAAACAAAATGCCAAAAGGAGACCCAATAGCATTAGCAGAAGTTTCGGCAATTTTAGGAGTAAAGAAAACAAGTGAAATAATACCTCTTTGTCACCCACTTCCAATTGATCATACAGCAACTAAAATAATCATGAATGATAAAGATAATTCTTTAGAAGTTTTCTGTGTAGTTTCTGCTGTTGCAAAAACAGGAGTTGAAATGGAGGCAATAATGGGAGTAAATGCAGCTCTAATCACCATTTACGATTTATGCAAAATAGTTAATCCACACCTAGAGATTAATAATATTAAGCTACTGATTAAAGAAGGTGGCAAAACTGGTCTATGGAAAAATCCTGATGGATTACCAGATTTTTTAAATGAAATTTTTTAATTATGAAAGTTACTGTTGAACTTTATGGTGCCACTAAAGATTTGAGTAAAAATAATTTTTTAGAATTTGATTTAAAAAAAAATAGTTCCATAAAAGATATAAAAATTCAAATATTAAATTTAATTGAAAAAAGTTTTGAGGGTAACCAAAACTTAAAAAAATTAATTGAAGGTTCAGCTTTTTGCTCAGAAAAAGACGAAATTATTTCGGAAAATTATAAAATTAATGAAAATCAAAAAATTGGTATAATCCCACCTATCGGAGGCGGTTAATGTTACATACAAAAATTATAGATGCTTCAAAAGAAAAAATAGATATTTTAAAAGCAGAAGAGTTTTTGTCTTCCTATAATTTTGGTGCACTTATATACTTTGTTGGTACTGTAAGAAATTTAAATGAAAATAAAAAAGTGACTGGAATCACATATGATTCGAGAGATTCTATGGTTATTAAAAGCTTTGAAGAAATTTATAAAGATGCTGAGCTAAAACTAAAGATCAAAGATAAAGCTGTCTTTATTGAGCACGTTAAGGGTTATGTGGCAATTAAAGAGAAAAGCATAATCATTGGCGTCGGATGCAAACATCGTAATGAAGCTTATAATTTATCTAGATTTATTATTGAAGAAATAAAAAAAAGAACACCTATATGGAAAAAAGAACATTATGCTAATGAAGAAAGCGAATGGTTAAAAGGTGTTAGTATTCAATTATGATTTATAAGTTTCTGATACTAATTGTGCAATAATTGAAAGAGCGATTTCTGGAGCAGATTTTCCTCCAAGTTTTATACCTATTGGACCATGTATTGAATTGATTTCCTCTTCTTTAAATCCAGATTCTTTTAATCTTTGACATCTATTTAAATGAGTTGTTTTACTTCCAAGAGCTCCAATATAAAAAAATTTATTCTTTAAAGCATGCTTTAAAGCTGGATCATCTATTTTTGGATCGTGGGTTAAAGCAATTAAAGCACTGCTTGAGTCCGTTTTTATTTCTTCAAAAGCCTCGATTGGCCATTTATTAATAATATTCATATTTGGAAATCTTTTTTCTGATGCAAAATAACGTCTAGGATCAATAATAAATATTTCAAAATTCAAATCTTTTGCATAATCAAGTAAATATTGAGTTATATGAACCGCCCCTACTATTATAACTTTTACAGGTCTTAAATATGTATCAATAAAAATATCTGTATTTTCAATAATTCCATTTTGTTTATTGTTAAAGTAATTATTTATTTCATCTGAATATTTTTCAAAATTTTTGTCTATTTTTTTATTTTTTTCAAAAATAAAACTTTCACCAGTTAAAATATTAGTAATTAATGCAAATTCTTCTTTATGTTTTTTTTTAATTAAAATTTGTTCTAAAAGTTGTTTTTTCATTTAATTTATTATTTCAAGATAAATTGTGATCTCTCCACCGCATGCTAGACCAACTTCCCAAGCATTTTGATTTGATACTTTAAATTCAATCTTCTTAAATGGCTTATTATCTTTTAATAATTTTAAAGACTCATCTATTATAGAAGATTCTACACATCCTCCTGATACAGATCCTGAGAAATCGCCATTTTCATTAACAATCATTTTGCTACCAACTTGACGTGGTGATGATCCCCAAGTTTTTATAACAGTAACTAAAGCAACTTTATGATTAGCTTTTATCCATGAATTTGCTTCATCTAAAATTTTTTCATCTATTGTTTTTTTCATTTTCCAAATTTATTGCATAGTTATTTTTGTTTTTCCAAATTTATTTGATAAGATCTAAAAACTTCAAATAAAAAACATAAAAAATATGGATGAAAATATTAAAAAAGAATTACAATCAGCAGCTTTTGAGAGATTATTGAATCATTTAAGAGATAGAAATGATGTTCAGAATATAGACTTAATGAATCTTGCTGGATTTTGTAGGAATTGTTTGTCAAAGTGGTACAGGGAAGAAGCAGAGAAAAAAGGTATAGAACTTTCAGATCCAAGTGCTAGAGAACATGTTTATGGAATGACCTACTCTGAATGGAAAGAAAAATATCAAAAATAAATATTTTTCTTTTTAATGATAAGATTATTTCCTTTTGTTTTTATTTTACTTTGGTCTTCTGCTTTTATAACAACAAAACCAATTATAGATAATAGTGAACCGTTTACTGCACTATGTTTTAGATTTTTTTTTGTTGCTTTAGGTTTTTTTATTTATTCTATTTTCACAAAAAAAATCATCTTTGATAGAAAAAATTATATTATACAATCTATATTCAGTGGAGTACTATTTCATGGTTTTTATTTAGGTGGTGTTTTTTTTTCAGTTTCAAATGGATTGCCTACAGGTATAGCGGCATTAATTGTAACTTTACAACCTATATTAACAAATGCTCTCGTTGGCCCAATACTAAATGAAAAAGTAACATGGAAACAATGGATTGGTGTTGTTTTAGGATTTATTGGAGCATGTTTAGTTTTAGGGTTTGACGTTGGAAATACATTGCCTTTAATTGGAATTTTGGCATCTATTGTAGCTCTAATTGCAATAACCACTTCAACTCTCTGGCAAAAAAAATTAAGTAATAATTTACCTTTGTCGGTTAGCAATATGTATCAAGCTATAGGTGGATGTCTGTTTCACTTAATTGTGATTATTTTATTTGTTGATCCATACATAAATTTTTCTACAACTTTTATAATTGCAATGAGTCATCAAATTATTTTAGTCTCTTTTGGAGCGTTCACTATACTTATGTATTTAATAAAAAATAATTCTGCTAGCAAAACTGTAACGATATTTTTCTTAATTCCAGCAACATCAGCTGCTATGGCTTGGCTGTTCTTAAATGAATCGCTAAGTACCTATGATATTTTTGGATTTTTAATTGCTTCATTTGGAGTATTTATCGCAACTAGAGAAAATAAATAACCCTACTTTTCTTTGAGTCTTGGAAATAGCTCTACAAAATTACAAGGCTTATGTTTTATATTTAATTGATGTACTAAAATTTGATCCCAAGCATCTGTAACTCCTCCTGATGAACCAGGTAATGCAAATATATATTTACCCTTGGCCAATACTGCGCAAGCTCTAGATTGAATTGAAGAAGTCCCTACTGTTTTTAAGCTAATGAATCTAAAAATTTCACCAAAACCTGGTATTTTTTTATCAGCTATTTCCTCGATAGCTTCTGGAGTAATATCTCTTCCTGTTAATCCTGTTCCGCCAGTTGTAATAATAACGTCTATTTTTTTCTTTTTTAACCAATTTTTGAGAATTGTTTTAATATCTTTTTTGTTATCTTTGCAAATTTTTCTTTCAATTAAATTATGCTTAGCTTTTATGATTTTTTTTAAAAGTAAATTTCCTGATTTATCTGTCTTTAAAGTTCTTGTGTCAGTAACTGTTAATAATGCTATATTTACATTCATAATTTATTTTTATGACTATATTATCAATTTATTTTCTTGTAACTGCATTAATTTACTCCAGTGTCGGCTTTGGAGGAGGCTCTACATATCTAGCTTTATTACTTTTATGGGGAATTCCTTATACAATATTTCCCATTATTGCCTTGGCTTGCAATATAATTGTGGTTTCCGGTAACTCTTTTAATTATATAAGAGCAGGAAATTTTAATTTTAAACTTCTTGTACCTTATTTATTTGGATCCATACCTTTTGCTCTTATTGGAGGGTCTATCCAAATTGAGAAAGAATTATTTGAAATCATTTTATTTTTTGTATTAGGAATTGCAGGAATTTTACTATTAATAAACTTTAGGTCTTATGGAAATAATTCATCTAGTTATAAAGCCTTACCATTATATTTCTCATTTTTAATTGGTGCAATTTTAGGATTTGTTTCGGGGATTGTTGGGATAGGTGGTGGAATTTTCTTAGGTCCTATTCTGTATTTATTTAGAGCAGCAAGTCCTAAACATATAACCACTGCTGTCTCGTTATTTATTTTAATAAATTCTATATTTGGAATAATTGGTCAATTAACCAAAAATCAGAACTTAATTGAAATAAAAGAATATTTTTTCTTATTATTATCAGTTTTTATTGGAGGACAATTAGGAAATTTATTAAATTTAAAATTACTTTCTACAAAAACTCTTGCATTAATAACTTCCCTATTGTTAATTTTTATTGCTATAAGAATGGGATACAATATTTTTATTTTTTAATGAAATTTATATTTTTAAGTTTTTTAATTTTATTTTTTTCAACCAAGGTGGCGATTTCTCAAAATATAGAGAAAGCTTATTTTGCTGGAGGTTGTTTTTGGTGTATGGAAGAATCATTTGAAAAACTTAAAGGTGTAGAAGAAGTTATTTCAGGTTATGCGGGTGGTATAACTGCAAACCCAACATACAGAGAAGTTACTTATGGAGACACTGGTCATTTTGAAGTTGTTGAAATAATTTATGATAGTGAAAAAATTTCTTATGAAGAACTTTTAAAGAATTTTTGGATTAATATTGACCCTTTTGATGCTTATGGTCAATTCTGTGATAAAGGATACAGCTATAGATCTGTTGCTTTTTATGAAAATGAAATCCAAAAAATTTTAATAGAAAAAGATGTTAAAAAGTTTGAAAAAAAATTTAAAAAAAAAGTTGTTACGTATATAAAAAAATTTGAAATTTTCTACAAAGCAGAAGACAAACATCAAGATTATTACCAGGAATATTTTGAAAATTATTTAAAATATAAAAAAGCGTGCAAAAGGGAGAGAATATTAAGTAATATCTGGGATTCCTAAAAAATTATAATACGTAAGGTTCTGGTCTGGCATTACTATTTAATACTCTTTCAACGGCAAAAACACTAATATCTATTGTTTGATAACTTCCTGTTGTAATCAATTCAGTTAAAGCCCTTCCAATTCCAGGTGCTTGCATTAATCCTCTTCCAGTGAATCCAGAAGCCATATAAACATTTTCATATTTTGGATGTTTTCCTACTACAGCGTTATTATCAAGTTTATTACAATCATAATAACCTGCCCAACCACCAGTTAATTTTAATTCTTCAAATGCAGGTATTCTTTTTGCAAGAGCAGGCCACACTAATTCTTCAAAATCGTTCCAAGCTGGCTCGAGATCTTCAGCATCAAATAAAGATAAAGGAGATCCAGCTAAATATTCTTTACCTTCTGGTCTCCAATATACTCCTGTAGTTAAGTCTCCAGTTAATGGCATTTCAGGATAATGCTTAGGACATTTAACTCTAAAAACTGTATGTTTTTGTGGTACTACAGGAATGTCCTCTAGCAGTTCTTTTGTCCAGCAACCTGCTGCTGATACTATAGTTTTTGCATTAATATCAGATAAACTTTTTACATCTCCTTTTAAAAATTCTGCTCCAAGTTCTATCGCTTTACTTTTAAGAGCGCTATGAAACATAAAAGGATCGATCCAACCTTCACTTTTATTATCTGTGTAAGTTGCGGTTTCTATGCCTTCATTATTGATGTATGGAAAAATTTTACTCAACTCTGAACCTTTTATATTTTTTGTTCCAGCTTCACATTCTTTATGATGTTCCAGCGCTCTATACTGTTCTTCGGCATCATTCTTACCAAACATTAATAAATATCCATTTGGAACCATGCTTGCTGTTGGGTTTGGATTTTTTTCAGTTTTTAATAAATCTGGAATTTGAAAAATAAAATCTTTAGCGAATTTCCCTAAAAGAATATTTTCTTTTTGGTAAAATTGTCTTCTGAAGCCACCTAATGACAGAGGAAAAGAGGCTGACTTATATGTTGGATCTCTTTCAATTACTTTTACTTTTCTACCTTCCTTTGATAGAAAATAAGCTGTTGCCGCTCCAATTATACCTCCACCAACTATTACAACATCATCCATAATATTTTGATTTATAATATATTATTTTTAACTTTTAAGAAAGTTTTGATCTTCCACCATCAACAGCAATTACCTGGCCAGTTACCCAAGAACTTTCATCTGTAACTAAAAATTTTGCAAGGGCAGCTCCGTCTTTTCCCTCTCCGATTCTTTTTAACGGATGAGCTTTTGCTATTCCTTGCGCGAGAGCTGAGTTTTTTAATAAAGGTTGTGCGATTTTTGAATTGGTTAAACTTAAAGCAACACAGTTTACTCTAATATTTGGTGCAAATTCTGCTGCTAGAGATACTGTTAAACCTTCAACTGCAGCTTTTGCAGAAGCTATAATTGAATGATTAGTAAATCCTCTTTGTGCCGCAACTGTTGAAAACAAAACAATAGAACCATTATTTTTTTTTAAACTATCTTGATAGCCCTTTATTAAATCTATTGCTGAATATAAGTTTAATTTCATACATTTATTAAAATCACTTTCAGAAGCTGATTTTAACGGCTTCAAATCAATTGATCCTACGCAATAAGCAATTCCTTTTACATCATCAATACTAGCTTTAATTTTGTCCACAAAACGGTCATCTAAAACATCAGCAATTGAATATTCAGAATTAAGCTTTTCAGATAATGATTTTGTCTGATTTTCATCCCTTCCAACAAGATGGACTTCTTTTCCAGACTCATTCAGCTGGGCAGCCAAACTTGAACCGATAGAACCTGTCGCACCGACAATAAGATATTTTTCTGACATATATAATTTTATTTATGAAATTGTTACTTATACTTGGAAATCAATTATTTCCATTAAAAAACATTAACCGCTTCAAAAATGACCACCTTATATTTATGGCAGAAGACTATGAATTATGCACCTATGAAAAACATCATAAATTAAAAATATTATTGTTTTTATCTGCAATGAGATCATACGCTGATAAACTTAAAAAAAATAAATTCAAAGTAGAATATTCAAAAATTGATTCTACAGATTTCAAAAAAAATTACTTAGACAAAATTAAAAAATTAATAAAATCAAAAAAAATATCTGAAATAACCAGCTTTGAGATTGAAGATAAATTTTTTGAAAAGAAAATTGAAAATTTTACCAAAAAAAATGGATTAAAATTAAATAAAATCCAATCACCCATGTTTTTAAATTCCAGAGAAGAATTTGATGATTATTTATCAAAAAATAAAAAACCTTTCATGGCTACTTTTTATAAGAGTTCAAGAACGAAATTTAATGTGTTGATTAACCAAGATGGAAAGCCAGTAGGTAATAAATGGAGTTTTGATGAAGATAATAGAAAAAAACTTCCTAAAAACATTTCAGTTCCTAAATTTCCTAAAATCCTTGAGACAAAACATACAAAGACTTTAAAGCCTATTATAGAAAAAAATTTTCAAAAATCATCCAGGTGATATAAAAAATTTTTGGTTTGCTACAGAATTTAATGATGTTGTTAAACTCTTTAATTTTTTTACTAAAAAAAAACTAAATCTTTTTGGTGACTACGAAGATGCAGTAAATCAAGATAATAATATTTTATTTCATAGCGCATTAAGTCCATATATTAATCTTGGTTTAATAACTCCTGATTTCATTATCTCAAAAATCTTAGAATTGCATAAAAAAAATAATATAAAACTTAATTCTCTAGAAGGTTATTTGAGACAAATAATTGGTTGGCGAGAATTTATGAGAGGTATTTATCAGAAGTATAGTGATGATATGGAAAATAAAAATTTTTTTAATCAAAATAGAAAAATGAAAGATTCTTGGTATTGTGGAACAACCGGTTTACCGCCCTTAGATCATGCAATTAAAAATGCGCTCAAAAATGGCTGGTCTCATCATATTGAAAGGTTAATGATACTATCTAATATAATGAACCTGTGTGAACTAAAACCAAAAATTGTTTATAAATGGTTTATGGAAATGTTTGTAGACTCTTCTGATTGGGTGATGGTTCCAAACGTTTATGGAATGGGCTTATTTAGTGATGGAGGAATTTTTGCTACAAAACCATATATTTGTGGATCAAGTTATTTTAAGAAAATGATGGATTTTAAAAAAGGTGATTGGTGCAACACTATGGATGGACTATATTGGAGGTTTATAAATCGAAATAGAGCATTTTTTATAAAAAATCCTAGACTATCAATGATGGTAAGAATATTTGATAAGATGAAGTCTGAAAGGAAAAAACTGATTTTATCTGCGGCAGAAAAATTTATTAACAGAAACACTTATGGCAATTAAAGTTTTTTTTAACGACTCATGCAGCATATGTAGATTAGAAATCAATCATTATAAAAAAATTGCTGATAGCAATTTAGAGTGGATCGATATAACCAATAATGAAGATGCTTTAAAACTAACATCTAAAAACCAATCTGAATTATTAAGAAGACTTCATGTAATTGAAGATGGAAAAGTTATATCTGGAGCTAAAGCCTTTGTTGTGATTTGGTCTAAAATTCCAAAATATAATTTTTTATCAAAATTATTTTCTATAAATTTTTTCTTTATTATTTTTCATTATGTATATGAGGTTGTTGCCTACTTTCTATTTTTAAAAAATAAAAAACAATTAAAATGAAAAAGCAAAATTTACCTTCTAAAATATGTCCTATTTGTAAGAGAACATTTGTTTGGCGTAAAAAATGGCGTCTTAACTGGAATAATGTAAAATATTGTTCAAAAAGATGTTCTTCTAGCTAAACTCTTGTATTATTTTTGGAATATAATTTTTGAAATTAAAAAATCCTTTAGTGCAATATTGCCAGGAAAATTGATCAAGTTTTCTATACAAATAATTAATTTTATTAAAATTTCTTGATTTTATGAAATCTAATGTTTCGCCTACTGTGGGATAAAATAAATATGCATCAGCAATATCTTCAATTTCACTAATGTCTAATATTTCGCATTCAATTGATTTATCTTCAAGTCTTTTCTTTTGATCTTCAAATAATTGCAATTTAAAATTGATATTCTTTTCACTTAACTTTATTTTCCTATTTTGATTTTTATTAGTAATTAATTGAATTTTATTGAACTTATTATTTATTAAATCACTTAACTCTAAAGATAAATTATTTTCAAACACAAGCAAATTTTTATTTGCTATAATTTCTGAATTAATAAATACATTTTTTGAAACAGGATAAAATTTTTCTGATTTTTTGGGTAGTGCGTTCTTTTTTAGCTTAATATTTTTAAATCTATTGTTAGAAAATTTTTTTATATTCCATTCACTTGCCAAATAATTTTTTCCTTTAGTTTGAATTCCAGCTACCCATCTCCAACCTAATGTATTAGATGCTGGATCACCATCATAAAGATGTTTCATAAAAAATTCAGCACCCAATTGC
>CACACV010000015.1 GCA_902531025.1 uncultured Pelagibacteraceae bacterium
ATATTTATACTATATTGTTTTTCGCCAATATCTGATGCAGACTCTCTAGATTATCATTTAGGTGGTGTACTAGATATTTTTAAGAATCAAGAATTTCAAATAAGAAATGATGAATGGTATTCTTTTAGGCTAATCAGTTTAGGAGAAATGATTAATTTTTATGGTCTACTGTTTTTTTCCTTGAACTTTGGTCAATTATTTCAAGTTTTAGCAATTTCAAATATTTTAATAATTTATTCAGTATTAAACAAAAACTATAAAATTAACTATTTAGTTTTATTTTCATTCCCTTTATTTGCTTCATTATTATTATCTGCAAAACAATTATTAATAATATCAAATTGTTATTTAATAATATTTTCAATTATATTATTAAAAGATAAATTATTAAAAAATACTATTTTTGCATTATTAATATTAGCATTAGCACCTTTGGGTTTTAAACATTCTTATTTAATTTATAGTTTTCCAATATGGTTAGCAATTTATTTGTATTATAGAAATGATATTAGCTTTTTTAAATATTTATTATTATCTTTTCTTATATTTTTAATAATCCCATTTATTTATTATTTTAAAAATTTTATATTTTATGGAGATCCAATTACTCCTTTCTTAGAATTTGCAAAAACAAATCCTAATTTAAAGGTCATAGATTTTGCAAATGAACTTAGATATAGCTCAAAAATTTTCAAACTATTTGAATTTCCTTTAATACCAATAATACATTCGCTTCCTTTAGTTTTAAGTGAAATAACTTTACTTACAAGCCCAATATTATTTTTTAGTTATTTAATTGTATATAAAATAAAAGATAACAAGATTTTATTTATACTAATTTCAGTAATTTTTGTTTTGTTATTTTTGTCTGGAAAATCTCAATCAAGATATTTTCTAGATATATATTTGTTATGTACTGTCATTTTCTTGGTAAATATTAATCATTATAAAGAAAAAATATTTTTTAAATCTATGATTATTCTAATGTTGCCTTATGCTTTTTTAACATTATCGATGATCTTTTATGGGATTTATTCATTATCATTACCCACATTTAACAAGGCAAAATTAATTAAAAGTATGAATAAAAAATCTCATAATTATGAAGTAATTAACTGGATAAATAGTATTGTAACTCCTGATGATTTAGTTTTATATTATTATGGTATAAGATCAAAATCTTATCAAAATCACAATTTTTTATTTTATAACCAATCTGTATTAACTTTGCACGATTTTAAAAAAATTATTAGTAAAAATAAAGTAACAAAGATAGCATTAGTAACTGGAAGTTCAAAAGAGTTAATTGAATCAGTAAAAAATTGCAATCTTGTTGAAAAAAAAAAGTTTAATTTGCGAAATACAAGAAATCCATTTAATAAACAAAGCATAGGTTATATATATTTAATAGATAGTAGATGCTTATTATGATTGATAAACAATTTTGTATAATTGTACCAGTTTTTGAAAATAAAGAAAATTTAGTTAAATTTATTCATGCTGCTGAAGAATTATTAAATAAAAATGAAAGCATTGATATATTGTTTGTAAATGATGGAAATGATTACAAATTAGAAAATTTAATAAACAGCAATAATAAAAATTTTCATATATTAAATAATAAAAAAAACTTAGGTTATGGAGCTTCAATTAAAAGTGCAGTTCAATTTTGTAATTCTAAAATTATTGGTATTATAGATTGTGATAATTCTTATGATTTAAATCAATTAATAGAGTTAATATCTAAATTTGAAAGTTATAATTGTGATTTACTAGTTGGTAGAAGAATTTTTGAATATAAAGATTCAATTTTTAAAATCCAATTTAGAAAAATAATAAATAGTTTATCTACAATGATATTTAATTATAAAGTGGAGGACATTAATTCTGGATTAAGAGTTTTTTTTAGACAAGATTTTATGCAAGATATAAATGTATTTCCTGATAAATTTTCAATCACATCAACCCAAACATTGTGTACGATTGCTAGAAATAAAGAAATTAAATATGTAGATACCAAATATTCGAAGAGAGATGGTAAGTCTAAAATAAATATACTAATAGACCCAATTAGATTTATTTATTTAATATTTAAAATATTCTTAATCTTTTCACCGATAAAATTTTTTGGAGGATTTGGGGTATCAATTATTGCTTTATCTATATTTATATTTATATACAGTTTACTGTTTCTAGATAAAATTCTTGATATTACTGTTTTGATTATGTTTATCGCTGGCTTAAACTTTATATTTTTCGGTTTAATCGCTGAAATAATAAAAATATATAGCAACAAGAAAGACTAAGAATATTTTAATTATAATAAAAAAAATTACTTATTAGCCTTGTTCAATTATAAATATTAGCATAAACACTCATGAAATTCACAAATGCCCTCGTGGTGAAATTGGTAGACAAAAAGGACTTAAAATCCTTGCTCTTTGTTGTTTAAATAAATAAATTCCGACGATATTTAAACCAATTAGAATATGTTTTTATTAAGATTAGTCATTTTTTTCTTTTTGTTAAATATTTTTAATACAGCAATATCTGACAGTGTTACTGTTAGTTCTGATAAAAACCAATCAAGTGACACTTCTGTTCAACAAAATATTGATACGGATGATGTTACATTAACAGTATCGGGTAATGCACAAGTTGATGATGATGCTAAGGCAGTAGCTATAGATGCTGGTGTCTCTGGAGCAGCAGTTATTGTAGAGTCAGGCTCTACTATTACTACAACGAGTTTAGACAATGGTATAATTGCTGACAATACCACACTTCTAGATGTTACAAACTCTGGAACGATAAGTGCTAACAGGCATAAAGCTATTGATATTTACAGATCTACTAATTCGAGTATCACTAATAATGCTGGAGCAACTATTTCCTCTGTAGGAAATACGATAAGAACTGGTGGAACAAGCGGTGATCCTTCTACAGGATATACAATTACGAATTCTGGAAAAATTTTTACTACTTCAACAGGAACTAAAAGTTCAGTATTTTTTGGTAACGAAAACAGTTCTGGGGGAACTATAATAAATAACTCTGGTGCCGAAATTTATAGTGGAGGAAATGTTGCAACAATAAGAGTAGGCGGAACTACAAGTATAAAAAATAGTGGTTCAATTAAAAATAATACTAGCGTAGATGATAATGTTATTGAGCTTTTAGGAAGCAATAATACTGTTACTTTAGAAAAAGGTAGTATTTTAGTTGGAAAAATTTCTTCAGCTAGTGGCACATCTGGGAACACTTTAAAATTAGATTTAGGAGCAGGACAAGGATATTTTTATGAGACAGATGGAGATTTAATTTTAGAAGATCTTGATGGAAATCAGGTAGTTAAAGGATCCGCTGGATCTGTAGGTCAAGGTGGAAGCGAAACTTTAGATGAATTATTGAGCTACAAGTCTATGAATATAAGAAAGTTTTTCAGTAAGTATAATAAATTAGATGATATAGATGCTTGGGGCGAAACATATGTTTCTAATTTAACAAGAGATGCCCATACAAATAATTTAGCTCTTGAATATGATTTATTAAATTTTGGTGTAAATTTGATAAATCGAATGGAAAATGCGAGTTTTGTAATTGCTTTTGAGGGAGGAATACAAGATTTTACTAAAGATCATAAAATAGATTATAAAAATATTACTACTGGAGTTTATTTACCTCAAAAAAATAATTCTTATTTAAATTTAGATTTATTTATTTTAGGAGGAATCACATTAAAAGAAGCAGAGAAAACTATTTTAACAAACACAACATCTAGTGGTAAATTGAAAATAAATAGTGATTATGAAACTTATGAGATACACACTGGAATTAAAAGAAACAATTTATCATTGGTACCTGATTTTGGAATAACTGCTAGTTATTCAATAACACCAAATTACGATGAAACTAAATATTTTTCATGGAAAGATAGACATGTTGGAAATCTTTCAATTTTTTTTTCAGATGACTATAAATTCTTTAATAATAAAGATAGCAAATTGTCTCTAGGGTGGATCTTGGATGTAAGAGATATGATTGGTGATGAAAAACAGGTTTATTCAATAAATGGAACAAGTGCCACATATAAACAGAATAATGATTTAACTAATGAAATATCTCTATTAGCAAATTTGGCTTATGAAAAAATATTTTCTAAAAATAGTACTATTTCGTTTTCATTAGAAGCAAAAGACACAAATCAATATGCAAAAAGTATAGGTGCAAATATTTCTATAAATAAAAAATTTTAATTTGATAATTATTCTTGTTCAATTATAAATATTAGCATAAATACTCATGAAAATAACTCATGCCCTCGTGGTGAAATTGGTAGACACAAAGGACTTAAAATCCTTGCCCTTTTGGGAGTGCCAGTTCGAGTCTGGCCGAGGGCACCACTAAATAGATAATGAAACCTCATATTGTCTCAGATAAAAATAATCTTTCTTTAAAAATTAAAAAAACTTTAGAGAGCAAAAATGAATTTTATTCATTATCAAAGAGCAATTTAATAATTGTTGTTGGGGGTGATGGTTTTATGCTTTCAACTTTAAAAAAATACAGAAATTATAAAAAAACGTTTTATGGAATAAATTCAGGTAACTATGGATTTTTGATGAACAAGTTTTCTAAAAACTTTTCTTTCAAAAATTTATCTAAATGCAGACTTGTAACAATCTCACCTTTAGAAATGACTGTTAAAACAAAAACTAATGCTATTAAAAAATCTATAGCTATTAATGAAGTATCTATACTCAGACAAAGTAGACAAGCTGCTTCATTATCAATTATGAATGCTTCAAAAACTATTATTAAGAATTTAGTTTCTGATGGAGTTCTTGTATCTACTCCAGCAGGTAGCACTGCTTACAATTTGTCAGTTCATGGCCCAATATTAAGCTTAGATTCTAAAAAATTATCTATAAGTCCAATTAGCGCTTTTAGACCCAGAAGATGGAAAGGCAAAATAGTAGGAGAAAAATCTAAGATTATAATCAAAAATACAAATCCAAAAAAAAGACCAATAAGCGCAGTGGCTGATAATATTGAAGTAAGAAATGCTAAAAATATAATTATAAAAACAAATAAAAAAATTAAGTTTAATCTTCTTTATGATTCAAATAGAAGTCTTCAAAAAAAAATCAAAATAGAACAAATTAGAAAAGAAACTAATTAATGAGCAATAAAAATTTTGGGTTTGGAACTCAAATTAGAAAATCCCCCTATTTTGATTCTACTGTAAAGTGGGGTGCAACTGGATTTTCTGTCTATAATCATATGTATATCCCAAGAGATTTTGGTAACCCCGAAGAAAATTTTTGGAATTTAATTCAAACAGCAATTCTTTGTGATGTTGCTGTTGAAAGACAAGTGGAAATTACAGGACCTGATGCATTTAAATTCATTCAATTGTTAACCTCAAGAGATTTATCAAAACTTTCTATTGGTCAATGTAAATATGTTTTAATTACTAATGCAGAAGGTGGAGTATTAAATGATCCAGTGCTTCTAAGGCTGGCAGAAAATCATTTTTGGTTATCTTTAGGAGATAGTGATATATTATTATGGGCTCAAGGAGTGGCAGTTAATTCAGGTTTAAATGTCAAAATTTCTGAGCCAGATGTTTCCCCATTGCAATTGCAAGGACCAAACTCAGGACAAATAATGATAAAATTATTTGGGAATATAATTAAGGATCTAAAATATTATTGGTTTAAAGAGTTAGATTTAGATGGAATCCCACTAGTTGTTTCAAGAACAGGTTGGTCAAGTGAATTTGGTTATGAATTATTCTTAAGAGATGGGTTAAAAGGAAATGAACTTTGGGAAAAGATTATGTCAGCAGGTGAAGATTTTGGAATTAAACCTGGTCACACTTCATCGATTAGAAGAATTGAGGGTGGAATGCTTTCTTATCATGCTGACGCAGATATACACACAAATCCTTTTGAACTTGGACTAGATCGTTTAGTAAATTTGGATAGTGATATCAATTTTATAGGCAAAAAAGCTTTAAAAAAAATTAAAGATGAAGGAGTTAAAAGACTTCAGGTTGGATTAGAAATTAAATGTGATCCTTTAAAAGGACCCAATACTATTTTCTGGCCAATCTTAAAAGACAGTAAAAAAATTGGGAAAATAACTTCAGCTGTTTATTCACCAAGATTAAAAAAAAATATTGCGCTTGCTATGGTAGATATTAATTATTCCAAAATTGGTCTTAAGTTAGAAGTTATAATAGATTCTACAAATGTAGAGTGTGAGGTGATTGAAAAACCTTTTTTTGATCCCAAAAAACAAATAACATCAAAATCATTATAAAAAATTAAACCTAAATGAAAAACTTTTTATGCACGGGTTTGAAAAGGGTATAGTTTATTTAATTATTGGTTCCATTATTTTATTCAGTTCTAAATGGATATATAAAAATGCTGTTAGTCCTAATGGATTTAAAAATAAAATCATAATGACAGTTATTGGTATAGCAATAGTTATTTTTATTATATTAGACTTTACAAATATGATCTAAATTCAAAGAACAAGATAAAATGAATAAAGAAATGGTGCCCCCGCACGGATTCGAACCGCGGACCTATTGATTACAAATCAATTGCTCTACCAGCTGAGCTACAAGGGCATGCAGCGATATATAAATGATAAGTCATATTTTGCAATACTAAATAAAAGATGCAGGAATATATTTTTTTAATGATGCTCTTAGAGCTGCAGTTGTTTATTTATTTATGCTATATTCAGATCTTCAAATTAATTTAGCTGTATGTATAAGCTATTTTATAACAAATTCTTTATTGCCGACATTAATAGGAATAAACTTTTTAAATGAATTTTTTGAGAAATAAATATTAAAAATTTAGTGATATTTTAAAATAAAGTAGATATAAAAAAAAATTACTAAAAATATAAAAATGAATAATAAAAATAAAAAAGATCATGGTGTGCTAGGTTTGGAATATGCCAAAGGAAGAAATAAAAAAAAAGCTTTGAAATACAGACTTTGGAGAAGAACGCATGAAGTTAAAAGTTCTATAAAAAAATTTTTACCAAATAAACCTAGTGCCATTATAGACCTAGGTACTGCAGATGGAAAAATGCTAAATGATATAAATAAAATATATCCAGAATGTAAATGTGTTGGTGTAGAATATGATAACGAATTGGCAAACTTAGCAAATAGGCTATTTCCAAATTTAAAGATTTATCAAGGCGATGTTCAAAAATTAAATCAATATATTAAAGAGAAATTTGATGTTGCAATTGCAACGGCAGTTATTGAACATGTATTAGAGCCTCAAAACTTTATAAATGAAATTAAAACAATTCTTAAACCTAATGGTATATTGCTCATCACTGCGCCTGATCCATTTTGGGAATTTGTTGCATCAAAAGCTGGTCACTTAGATGATGATATGCACCACGAAGTACCAAATATAAAAAGAATTAAAGAATTAATTCATAAATCTGGCATGATTGTTTTGCACTCTAAAAAATTTATGCTTTCTCCAATAGGAATGCCTGGAGAATTTATAATAGAGAATTTCTTAAGAAAACTAAAATTGAATTTTTTAATGGCTAACCAATTAGTTGTTGCAAAAAATAACTAAATTCAAAAAAGAAAGCTAATATATTTTAACTTTTTTTCACGAAAATTTTTTTAAAAGTTCAGATAAACCCATAGCTACTAATAGGTATAAGAGTCAAATAGAAAATCTGCTGAATTTGAAAGGGGTGGTGGTACCTTATTTTTCTAAGTTTATTCTGGTTCCATCCCGTATCTTTTTTTATCTTTTAGTAAGCCATACAGACTCCAGGAGCTGCATCATTTAACATACATGGAGATCAGAGACTCATTTTTGCATATCCTACAATCTCTGTTGATCTATGTAGGTTTAAATTTAAAAAGTAAAAAATATTTATCTAAATAAACCAACACTTGTAGAAACGAAGCAGGAGCAGATGCGAAGTATCTGCTCCTATCAAATATCAAGGATAATAGAAGATCAATTCAATTAATATCGTATTCAAATCGTACAGGATTCACTTTTGATTAATTTAATGTTATGTTTGTTTATGTTTTTAAAAGGAATGATGATTACAAATCAATTGCTCTACCAGCTGAGCTACAAGGGCATAGAATGTTTTGTATTAGGATTTTGTAGATTATCAAGATATTTTTTTTTGTTGTTTTATATGATGAAAAACAATAGCTGCACTATTTGATATATTTAAACTTTCTATTTTCTTACTAATATTAATTTTCACATTAAAGTCTGTATATTTAGAGGTATGTTTTTTTATTCCAAATCCTTCTGATCCAAATAATAAAATATTATTTCCTACCCATTTTATATCAACAAAATCTTTATCACTATTTGCATCAAAACCATAAACCCAAAAGTTTTTATCTCTTAAGAATTTTAAAGTTGTATTTATATTAGAAACTTCAAAAATATTTAAATGTTCCAAACAACCACTTGCAGATTTATACATTAATTTACTTTCGTTTGGGAAATGTCTTTCTTTAACAACCAATCCATCAATATTAAATGATGCTGCGCTTCTAATTATGGAACCAATATTTCTAGGATCAGTAACTTCATCTAAACAAACAAAAGTTAAATTATTTTTTCCTTTTATATATTCTTTTAGCTCTACTTTTTCCAAATGTTCAATTTCAGCTACATACCCCTGATGAAGCATTCCCTCTTTATTGCAATATTTATCTAATTCTTTTTTAGTTTTAAAATAGACTTTAATATCTTTAAGAAGATTTTTTTTTGGGCTATGTCTATGAATATTCTTTTTGCTTTCTTCGGTTAAAAATACTCTTAGAACTTTTCTTTTTGTATTTTTTAATGCTTCAACTACAGCATGCTTGCCAACTATAAAGAAAGAAGAATTATTCATATAAATATAGATTTTAAACGATTTTTAGCTATTTTTCGTATAATTCACGTATTGCATTTGTACAATAAAAATATATAAAACGCATGTTGTTTAAAGCTTTATTGAACAAGGGGACGCTTCCCCAACTATTAAGGAGGGGTACCAAAGCGGTCAAATGGGGCGGGCTGTAAACCCGTTGACTTCGGTCTTCGAAGGTTCGAATCCTTCCCCCTCCACCATCAATAAAATTTATTCAATGTTGGAGTGTACACTTGGTTAAGCGGGTGTAGTTCAGTGGTAGAACACTAGCCTTCCAAGCTGGTTGCGTGAGTTCGATTCTCATCACCCGCTCCAAAAATTAAAAAGTATAAAAATATAAAGTGAGGTAAAAAAAGTAATGTCGAAGGAAAAATTTGTAAGAAATAAACCGCATTGTAATATAGGTACAATCGGACACGTTGATCATGGCAAAACAACATTAACAGCTGCGATCACTAAAGTTCTAGCTGAAACAGGCGGAGCACAATTTACGGCTTATGATCAAATTGATAAAGCGCCCGAAGAAAAAGAAAGAGGAATAACAATTTCTACTGCCCATGTTGAGTATGAAACTGAAAAAAGACATTACGCTCACGTAGACTGCCCAGGTCATGCTGACTACGTTAAGAATATGATTACAGGTGCCGCTCAAATGGATGGTGCGATATTAGTTGTTAATGCTGCAGATGGACCTATGCCTCAAACAAGAGAGCATATTCTTCTTGCAAGACAAGTAGGCGTACCTGCAATTGTTGTTTATTTGAATAAAGTTGATCAAGTTGACGATAAAGAAATGATAGACCTAGTTGAAGAAGAAATTAAAGATCTTTTAACATCATATAAATTTCCAGGAGACAAAACCCCTATAGTCAAAGGTTCAGCTTTAGCTGCAGTTGAAGGCAAAGATGATGAGATTGGAAAAAATTCTATTATGGAATTAATGAAAGCTGTTGATGAGTTTATACCTCAGCCAGACAGACCAAAAGATAAGGATTTTTTAATGCCAGTAGAAGATGTATTTTCTATTTCAGGTAGAGGTACTGTTGTAACCGGAAGAGTTGAGTCAGGAGTTATTAAAACTGGAGAAGAAATAGAAATAGTTGGTATTAGAGAAACTAAGAAATCTGTATGTACTGGAGTTGAAATGTTTAGGAAACTTTTAGATTCAGGTGAGGCAGGTGATAATATTGGTGCTCTTTTAAGAGGTGTGGAAAGAACTGACGTTGAAAGAGGTCAAGTTTTATGTAAGCCAGGATCAATTACTCCTCATACTAAATTTGAAGCTCAAGCATATGTTTTAAAAAAAGAGGAAGGTGGTAGACATACTCCATTCTTCACAAAGTATAGACCTCAGTTTTATTTCAGAACAACTGATGTAACAGGTGAAGTAGAATTACCTTCAGGAACAGAAATGGTTATGCCTGGGGATGATGCTAAATTTACAGTTAAATTAATTACACCAATAGCAATGAATGAAAAACTTAATTTTGCAATTAGGGAAGGTGGAAGAACAGTAGGAGCTGGAGTAGTAACAAAAATAATAGAGTAAACTCCATAGGAGTGTAGCTCAATTGGTAGAGCGCCGGTCTCCAAAACCGGAGGTTGGGGGTTCGATTCCCTCCGCTCCTGCCAAACTAAACAACTTTATATATGAAAAACCCTCTAAAATTTATTCAAGATGTAAAACAAGAAGCTTTTAAAGTTACCTGGCCTACTGGAAAAGAAACAGCTCAAGGTGCATTAATGGTAGTTGCAATGGCTATAGTAGCTTCTTTATTTTTTTTGTTACTTGATCAAATTCTGAAATTCTTTTTGGAAATAGTTTTAACGGTGAGTTTTTAATGAAAAATTGGTATATTGTTCAATCTCATTCAAGTTTTGAAAATAAAGTCGCTCAATTAATAAAAGATGAGGCAGAAAAAGCTAAAATATCTGAAAAAATTGAGGAAGTTATAGTGCCAACCCATGATGTCACTGAAGTAAAAAGAGGCAAAAGAGTTCAAAGAAAAAAAAAATATTTTCCAGGATACGTGTTGATCAAAAGTGAAATGGATAACAATATTTATCATATGATAAAAAATATAAAAAAAGTTTCAGGATTTTTAGGATCAAGAGGTTTACCAAGTCCAGTTTCTGATAAAGAGGTTGAAAAGATTTTAGGACAAATAAAAGATGGTGTAGCACAACCAAAATCTGCTATAGAATATAATATTGGAGAGAAAGTTCAGGTAATAGATGGACCTTTCGCTTCATTTAGTGGAATGGTTGAAGATATTGATGAAGAAAAATTAAGATTAAAAGTTTCAGTATCAATATTTGGAAGACCAACTCCTGTAGATTTAGAATATAACCAAGTTGAAAAGGTAAGTTAATGGCAAAAAAAGAAATAAGTGGTTACGTAAAATTACAAATTAATGGAGGCCAAGCAAATCCCGCTCCACCAGTTGGACCAGCATTAGGACAAAGAGGAATTAATATAATGGAATTTTGCAAAGCATTTAATGAAAAAACAAAATCTTTTGCAGGTAAACCGGTTCCAGTAATAATAACAGTTTATAAAGATAAAAAATTTGATTTTATAATTAAATCACCACCAGCTTCACATTTTATAAAGGAAGCAGTTAAATTAAAAAGTGGTTCAAAAGAACCTGGTAGAAATATAGTGGCATCAATATCAAAAAAACAATTAGAAGAAATTGCAAAAAAAAAAATGGAAGATTTAAACGCAAATGATTTAGAAGAAGCTTCAAAAATTATAGCAGGATCTGCTAGATCTATGGGTATAGAGGTAAAAGAATAATGAAATCAAAAAGATATAAAAAATTACCTACAAAAACAAAAGAACTTCATGCCGAAGTTTTTGATAAAGTTTTGACAGTAGTTAAATCAAATTGTACCACTAAGTTTGATGAGTCTGTAGATTTAAGTTTTCAAATTAATAACAAACAAAAGAAAAACGAAATTAATATAAGAACTGTAATTAATTTGCCCGGTGGCACAGGCAAAAAAATTAAAATAGCTGTAGTTTGTGAAGAATCAAAGACACAGGAGGCCAAAGATGCTGGAGCCGAAGTTATAGGTGGAGATGAATTAATAGAGAAGATAAAAGGAGGAGACCTTAACTTTGAGAAATTAATCTGTACTTCTGGAATGATGATAAAGCTTTCAAAACTTGGTAAAATTTTAGGACCAAAGGGTTTAATGCCTAATCCTAAACTTGGAACAGTCACAAATGATATAAAGAAAGCCGTTACTGATGCTAAATCAGGACAAGTTGAAATTAGAAATGATAAAGATGGAAATATTGGCTTAAGTATTGGAAAAAAATCTTTCCAAGATGAATTGTTATTAAAAAATTATAATGCAGTTATTGATGCTTTAGAAAAAGAAAAAGCAAATATATCAATAAAAGGAGATTTAATTAAACAAGCATTTATAACTTCTAGCATGGGAGTATCTTATAAATTAAAATTACCAAAGGTTTTATAATTACCATGATGAATAAAGATCAAAAAAAACAATATATTGATGATATGACATCTCAGTTTGATAAATCTGAAGCTGTTATAGTAACTCATTATCAAGGACTTACTGTTTCTCAGTTAGATGAGTTAAGAAAAAGGATGAGGCAACATGGAATTATATTTAAAATTACTAAAAACAGAATTACAAAATTAGCATTAGAAAAAACTAAGTGTAAAGATATATCAAAATTATTTACTGGACCAACGGCTGTGGCAATGTCTGAGGATGCTATAACTTCAGCAAAAATATTAACAAAATTCTCTAAAGAAAACGAAAATCTAAAGATTCTTGGTGGAATCATGGGGAAAGATATTTTGGACGTGGCGGGTGTGCAAAATGTAGCAACTCTACCAACTTTAGATGAAGCAAGAGCTAAAATTGTAGGAATATTGCGATCTCCTGCTCAAAAAATAGCAAGTATTTTACTTGCGCCGGCGTCAAAAATCGCTATTTTAGCGCTCGAAAAATCAAAAAAATAACCAGGAACAAAAATATTATTATGGCTGATCTAAATAAAATTATAGATGACTTGTCAAGTTTAACTGTTGTTGAGGCAGCTGAACTTTCAAAACAACTAGAAGAAAAATGGGGCGTTACAGCAGCAGCAGCAGTTGCAGCAGCACCAGCAGCAGGAGCGGCAGGAGCAGCACCAACAGAAGAAAAAGATGAATTTACAATATTGTTAACAGCAGCAGGTGATAAAAAAATAAATGTTATTAAAGAAGTTAGAGCGGTAACAGCTTTAGGATTAAAAGAAGCCAAAGATTTAGTTGAAGGAGCACCTAAAGAAGTAAAATCAGGTGTTAACAAAAAAGAAGCAGAAGAAATAAAAGCAAAGCTTGAAGCAGCTGGAGCAAAAGTAGAACTTAAGTAATTAATTAGAAAGAATTTAATTGCTGATTAATTTTTTAATTAGCAATAAGGTATAGATGCAATTATCTTTTACTGAAAAGAAAAATATAAGAAAAAGCTTTGGTAAACTTAAAGAAAGTTTATCTATTCCAAATCTTATAGAAGTTCAAAAAAATTCTTACAAACAATTGACAGAATTTAAAAATGATATTGAACAACACTTAGTTAAAGGATTTGACAGAGTATTTAAAAGCATTTTCCCAATAGAAGACTTAAATGATAAAGCGACATTAGAATATGTTTCCTATAAATTAGAAAAACCTAAATTCGATGTTGAGGAATGTATAACGAGAGGTTTAACTTACTCTGCAGCACTTAAATGTACTTTAAGATTAGTTGTCTATGAAATAGATCAAGAAAATAATACTAAAGATATACTTTCTGCCAAAGAACAAGAAGTTTACATGGGAGAAGTTCCAATGATGACTCAAAGTGGTACTTTTATAACCAATGGAGTACAGAGAGTTGTTGTTAATCAGATGCACAGAAGCCCAGGAGTTTTCTTTGATCATGATAAAGGAAAATCACATGCTAGCGGAAAGCTATTATTTAATTGTAGAGTAATTCCTAATAGAGGTTCATGGTTAGATTTTGAATTTGATGTAAAAGATTTATTGTATTTTAGAATTGATAGAAAGAAAAAATTATTGGTATCAACACTACTTATCGCTTTAGGTTTCGCTAAAAATGATATTGTTAATGAATTTTATGAAAAAGAAACTTATTTATTTGATGAAAATATATCAAAATGGAAAACAAAATTTGACCCTGAAAACTATAAAGCAAAAAATTTTTCTGAAGAGGTAATAGACTCTAAAACTAAAAAAGTTGTAATTAAATTAGGTGAAAAAATTAATTTTTTGACAGCAAAAAAGCTTGCTAATGACGGTTTAAAAGAAATTTATGTATCTAATGAATCGTTATATGGAAAATATTTATATAGCGACCTAAAAAGTGACCAGGAAGAATTTAAAATTGGAACAGAATTGAATGAAACTATCATTCAAAATCTTATTGAAAAAAAAATTTACAAAATAGATCTTGCAAAGACTAATTCAATTTCAAAAGGTCCATATCTTTTACAAACAATTTTAAATGACAAAAACGACAGTAAAAATGATGCTATTACAGAAATATATAAAGTTTTAAGACCAGGCGAACCTCCAACTATAGAAATAGCAGCACAAATTTTTAACAACTTATTCTTCAGCTCCGATAGATATGATTTATCAGATGTTGGTAGAGTTAAATTAAACTCAAGACTAAATTTAAACTGCTCAGACAAAATTACGATTCTGAGAAACGATGATATTTTATCTATAATTCAAAAGATGTTAGATTTAAGAGATGGCAAAGATGAGATTGACGATATTGATCATCTAGGCAATAGAAGAGTTAGATCAGTTGGTGAATTAGTTGAAAATCAAGCTCGTATTGGTGTTTACAGAATGGAAAGAGCAATAAAAGAAAAGATGACTACCTTAGATGTTGAATCTGCAATGCCACAAGATTTGATTAATGCGAAACCTTTAACTGTTTCTCTTAAAGATTTTTTTGCTACTTCTCAATTATCACAATTTATGGATCAGACAAATCCTCTATCTGAAATAACTCACAAGAGAAGAGTTTCAGCATTAGGTCCTGGTGGGTTAACTAGAGAAAGAGCTGGTTTCGAAGTAAGAGATGTTCATCCAACTCATTATGGAAGAATATGCCCAATCGAAACTCCCGAAGGTCCAAATATTGGATTAATAAATAGTTTATCAACGTATTCGAAAATAAATAAATACGGTTTTATCGAAAGTCCATATAAGAAAGTTGAGAATGGAGTTGTTCAAGATAAAATTGAGTATCTTTCTGCAATGGAAGAAACTAAATTTACTATAGCTCAAGCAAATTCAATACTTGATAGTAATGGTAAATTTAAGGAACAACTTGTTTCTTGTAGAGAAAATTTAAATTTTATTCTCTCAAAGCCAGATAATATTGATTATATTGACGTTTCACCTAAACAACTCGTTTCAGTAGCAGCTTCATTAATACCATTTTTAGAAAATGATGATGCAAACAGAGCTCTAATGGGATCTAATATGATGAGACAAGCAGTACCACTTCTTAAACCTGAAGCACCTTTAGTCGGCACCGGTATTGAGAGCGATGTAGCATTAGATTCTGGAGTTACAATTGTTGCAAAAAGAAATGGAATTGTTGATAAAATTGATGGAAAAAGAATAGTTATCAAGGCATCAAATGAAAAAGATTATTCCCAATCAGGAGTAGACATTTATAATCTTCAAAAATTTAGAAGATCTAATCAGAATACGTGTATTAACCAAAAACCACTTGTAAGAGTTGGAGACAAAGTTAATACAGGAGATATAATAGCAGACGGTCCTTCTACAAAAATTGGCGAACTAGCATTAGGAAAAAATGTAACAGTCGCATTTATGCCTTGGCAAGGATATAATTTTGAGGACTCTATTTTAATATCTGAAAGATGCGTAACAGATGATGTGTTTACATCTGTTCATATAGAAGAATATGAAGTGATGGCGAGAGATACAAAGCTCGGTGAGGAAGATATAACCAGGGATATACCAAATGTAAACGAAGAAGCTTTAAAAAACCTAGATGAGTCAGGAATAGTTTATATAGGAGCAGAAGTAAAACCTGGTGATATTTTAGTAGGAAAAGTTACCCCTAAAGGAGATAGCGCATCTGGTCCAGAAGAAAAATTATTAAGATCAATATTTGGTGAAAAAGCTATTGATGTAACTGATACATCGTTAAAAATGCCAAGTGGAAGCGGTGGCATAATAGTAGACGTTAGAGTTTTTAATAGACATGGAATTGATAAAGACGAAAGGTCTATAACAATCGAAAGAGCAGAAATTGAAAGTGTTCAAGAGGATAAAAAAGTCGAAGAAGAAATATTAGAAAGAAGCATTAAACAAAGAGCTTCTACAATTCTTTCGGGAACTATTTTAAATAAAAAAATTAAAGATATTGATAGTGGTACAAAATTGAACGAAAGCAATATAAATAATTTACTTATATCTGAGTTATTTAAAATAATTACTGAAAATGAGAATAAAAATAATGCCTTATCTCAACTAAAAGATCAATTTAATACGGCAAAAAAAGATATTCAAGATCGTTTTGAAGACAAAGTTTTAAAAATAAAAGAAGGAGATGAATTATTACCAAGCGTGATGAAGATGGTAAAAGTTTTTGTTGCTATTAAGAGAAGGTTAAGACCTGGAGATAAAATGTCTGGAAGACACGGCAACAAAGGTGTTGTTAGTAAAATTGTACCAGTGGAAGATATGCCTTATAGAGAAAATGGAAAACCAGTTGATATAGTATTAAATCCTTTGGGAGTTCCTAGTAGAATGAATGTTGGGCAAATTTTAGAAACTCATTTAGGATGGTCATGCACTGAATTAGGTGAAAAAATAAGTCAATTAATTGATGAAAATCAAAAAAATATTGAAAAAACTGAAAAAATAAAATCTTTTCTTAAGTCAGTTTATGGCGATCAAATATTTAGCGAAAATATCGATAAATTAACTAACTCTGAATTTACAGATTTATGTGAAAATATTAAAAAAGGAGTGCCAATATCAACCCCTGTTTTTGATGGAGCTAAAGAACAAGATGTTACAAAGATGCTTGAGCTTGCAAATTTACCTAGCTCTGGTCAAACTCATTTGTGGGATGGAAGAACTGGGGAAAAATTTGATAGATCTGTAACAGTAGGAACAATTTATATGCTTAAACTACATCACTTAGTAGAGGATAAAATTCATGCAAGATCTACAGGACCTTACAGTTTGGTAACACAACAACCTCTAGGAGGAAAAGCACAGCTTGGAGGCCAAAGATTTGGTGAAATGGAAGTTTGGGCTTTAGAAGCCTATGGAGCTTCATATACATTACAAGAAATCTTAACAGTAAAATCAGACGATGTTGCTGGTAGAGTTAAGGTATATGAGACAATAGTTAAAGGTGAAGAAAACTTTGAATCAGGTATACCAGAATCATTTAATGTTTTGATAAAAGAAATTAAGTCCCTAGCCTTAAATGTGGAGTTAAATTAATAATGAGCAAAGAATTAACAGATTTATTTAAAAAATCAGAAATTTCAGATTCTCAAAACTTCAATAGTATAAAAATTACTTTAGCGAGTCCTGAAAAAATCAAGTCATGGACTTATGGTGAAATCAAAAAACCAGAAACAATAAACTATAGAACTTTTAGACCAGAAAAAGACGGTTTATTTTGTGCTAGAATTTTTGGTCCAATTAAGGATTACGAATGTTTATGCGGTAAATATAAAAGAATGAAGTTTAGAGGAATAATTTGCGAAAAATGTGGAGTAGAAGTTACAAAATCTAACGTAAGAAGAGAAAGAATGGGCCATATAAATTTAGCTACACCAGTAGCTCATATATGGTTTCTAAAGTCTTTACCTAGTAGAATTTCTCTTGTTGTAGATATGAAACTTAAAGATGTTGAAAGAGTTTTATATTTTGAAAACTTCATAGTTATTGAACCTGGACTTACAGGACTTAAAAAAAACCAACTTCTAGGTGAAGAAGAGTTGATTAAATATCAAGACGAATATGGAGAAGAATCATTTACCGCAGGTATAGGGGCTGAAGCTATTTTAGAAATTTTAAAATCTATTAATTTAGAAGATGAAAGAAATTTATTAATCAAAAACATAAAAGAAACAAAATCAAAGGTTTCTGAAGAAAGATCAATAAAAAGATTAAAACTTATAGAGTCTTTTATAGAAACAGGAAATAAACCAGAATGGATGATTTTAACAACAGTTCCTGTAATACCTCCTGAGTTAAGACCCCTTGTACCATTGGATGGTGGTAGATTTGCTACATCTGATCTTAATGATTTATACAGAAGAGTAATTAATAGAAATAATAGACTTAAAAGATTAATAGATCTTAAAGCGCCAGACATTATTGTTAGAAATGAAAAAAGAATGCTTCAAGAGTCTGTTGATGCATTGTTCGATAATGGACGTAGAGGAAGAGTAATCACTGGTACAGGTAAAAGGCCACTTAAATCTCTTGCTGAGATGCTTAAGGGTAAACAAGGAAGATTTAGACAAAATTTATTAGGTAAAAGGGTAGATTATTCTGGAAGATCGGTCATTGTTGTTGGTCCCGATCTTAAACTTCATGAATGTGGATTGCCAAAAAAAATGGCATTAGAATTATTTAAACCATTTTTATACGCAAGATTAAATAAATTAGGTTTAGCATCAACAATAAAACAAGCAAAAAAATTAGTAGAAAAAGAGAGAAATGAAGTTTGGGATGCTTTAGAATTAATTGTTAGAGAACATCCGGTTATTTTAAATAGAGCTCCTACTTTACACAGATTAGGTGTTCAAGCTTTTGAACCAAAATTAATCGAAGGAAATGCAATAGAATTACATCCATTGACTTGTGCTGCATTTAATGCCGACTTTGATGGCGACCAGATGGCAGTTCACGTTCCACTTAGTTTAGAAGCTCAATTAGAAGCAAGAGTTTTAATGATGTCTACAAATAACATTTTAAGTCCTTCAAACGGGAAACCTATAATTGTACCGAGCCAAGATATGATTTTAGGAATTTATTATTTATCACAACCACCTTATCAATCTGAAAAAGTTGAAGGTTATTTTGTTAATACTTCAGAAATTGAGCATGCCTTAGAAATTGGACAGATAAAAGTACATTCAAGAATTGTTTCTAGATTTGAGACAATCGACGAAAAGGGAAATATTAAATTTGAGAAACAAATAAGTACAGTTGGAAGATTTCTTCTTGCTAACTTGTTACCAAAAAATATTAATAACAAATTCTCTCTAGTTGATAGATTATTACCAAAAAAAATTGTATCTGAAGTTATTGACCATGTATTCAGATTTTCAGGTCAAAAAAGTACAGTTATATTTTGTGACAAACTTAAAGATCTTGGTTTTAAACATGCGTTTAAAGCTGGAATTTCATTTGGTAAAGATGATTTAGTTATACCTGAGAATAAACAACAGTTAATTGATGAAACAAAAAAATTAATTTCTGACTATGAAACCCAATATGCTGAAGGCTTGATTACAAGAGGTGAGAAATATAATAAAGTAATTGATGCTTGGTCAAAATGTACAGATCGTGTTGCTTCTGAAATGATGAAAAGAATCTCAGCAACAGAAATGACTGACGATGGACTAAAAATAAATTCTGTTTTTATGATGGCTGATAGTGGTGCAAGAGGTTCAGCGGCTCAAATGAAACAATTAGCTGGAATGAGAGGGTTGATTGCCAAGCCATCAGGTGAGATTATCGAGTCTCCAATTACATCAAACTTCAAAGAAGGATTAACAGCTCTAGAATACTTTAATTCAACACACGGAGCCAGAAAAGGTTTGGCTGATACAGCATTAAAAACAGCAAGTTCTGGATATTTAACTAGAAGATTATGTGATGTTGCTCAAGATTTAACAATAACGAAAGAAAAATGTGTAAATCCAGGATTTATAAAACTTTCAGAAGTTCTTGAGGGTGGAAATATAATGGTTAGTCTTTCTGAAAGATCTTTAGGTAGAGTAACAGCAACAGATCTTAAAAACCCGCTAACTGGAGACATCATTATAAAAAAAAATGAAATGATAGACGAAGCAGCATGTGAAAAAATTGACGCTGCTGGAGTAAAAACTTTAAATGTTTATTCAGTAATGACTTGTAGTTCTAAAATTGGAGTATGCGCCACATGTTACGGTAGAGATCTCTCTAGGGGAAAAATGGTACATGTTGGTGAGGCAATAGGAATGATATCAGCACAATCAATTGGAGAACCAGGCACCCAGTTAACTATGAGAACTTTCCACGTTGGGGGAACAGCTTCAGTAAAACAAGAGTCCCAAATTATCTCTAACTCGGAAGGAAAAATAAAAATAACAAATACTAATTTGTTAGAAGATTCAAAGAAAAATCTTATAGTTATGGGCAGAAACACAGAATTATCGATTGAAGATGAAAATGAATTGCAAGTAGCTTCATACAAAATTCCTTATGGATCTAAATTACTTTACCAAAATGGAGACAAGATTAAAAAAGGTGTAAAAATTTGTGAATGGGATCCTTACACAACACCAGTAATAGCCGAAAAGGATGGAATAGCAAATTATGTAGATTTATTAGATGGAGTTTCTTTAGCTGAAACAACTGATGATGCAACAGGGATTTCAACAAAAGCTGTTGTTGATTGGAAAACTCAATCAAAAAATTCAGATTTAAAACCAAGAATTACTTTAAGAGATGAAAAAGGAAAAGTTATAAAAAAAGCAGATGATAATGAAGCAAGATATTATTTAGTACCTGACTCAATTTTATCAGTTAAAGATGGGCAAAAAATTTCGGCTGGTGATGTAATAGCGAGATTACCAAAAGAAACTACAAAAACTAAAGATATAACTGGTGGACTACCAAGAGTTGCAGAATTATTTGAGGCAAGAAAAGCAAAAGATAGTGCAATTATTGCAGAAAACGATGGTAAAGTAATTTTTGGTAAAGAAGTTAGAGGAAAACAAAAAATTTCAATACAACCTGAAAATGGAGAACCATCAAACTACCTAATTCCAAAAGGCAAACACATAAATTTCAATGAAGGTGAAAAAATAAAAAAAGGTGAATATTTATTAG
>CACACV010000016.1 GCA_902531025.1 uncultured Pelagibacteraceae bacterium
GCTTCCAATATTTTTTATTGCTTTATCATAAGCCGCATAAACCTTATGAGGATCATGTCCTCCTCTATTTAGTCTCCAAATATCTTTATCAGACAATGCTGAAACCAGTTCCGAAGTTTCAGGATATTTTCCGAAAAACTTTTCTCTAACATATAAACCATTTTTAGCCTTAAATGCTTGATACTCTCCATCAACTGTTTCATTCATTATTTTAACTAGATGACCAGATTTATCGTTGGCTAATAATGAGTCCCAATAAGATCCCCAAATTACCTTTATAACATTCCATCCACCTCCTCTAAAAATACCTTCAAGTTCTTGTATTATTTTTCCATTTCCTCTAACTGGACCATCTAATCTTTGAAGATTACAATTAATTACAAAAATTAAATTATCTAATTTTTCTCTTGCAGCTAAACCTATTGCTCCTAAAGATTCAGGTTCGTCCATTTCTCCATCTCCAAGAAATGCCCAAACTTTTCTACCTTCGTCTTTAATTAAGCCTCTATTAATTAAATATTTCATAAATCTAGCTTGATAAATTGCCAACATTGGTCCAAGGCCCATTGAAACAGTTGGGAACTGCCAAAATTTAGGCATTAACCATGGATGCGGGTAAGAAGAAAGTCCATCATTTTTTACTTCCTGCCTAAAATTATTTAATTGCTTTTCTGTTAATCTTCCTTCAAGAAAAGCTCTTGCGTACATGCCTGGAGCACTATGACCTTGAAAATATACCAAGTCTCCTCCAAATTTATTATTTTTAGCTCTCCAAAAATGATTCATACCAACATCATATAAAGTTGCTGCTGATGCAAATGTTCCTATATGTCCACCTAGCTCTGAAAATTTTTTATTTGCTCTGACAACCATTGCTGCAGCATTCCATCTTATGAAGGATCTAATTTTACGTTCTATATTTTGATCGCCTGGTGATTTTTTTTCTTCTTCTGGAGGTATAGTATTTATATAAGGTGTTGTTTGAGTGTAAGGAATTCTAGAACCAGCTTTATATGATTGATCTATTAATTGTTTAATTAAAAAATGAGCTCTCTCTGAACCATCATTTTTAAGAACTGCGCTTAATGAATCAAGCCATTCTTTTGTTTCAACTGGATCAATATCATCTTTGCTTATTACCATTTTAACTTCATTTTCAATTTTTTTAGATACAGTTTTTTCTAGAGTTTTTTTTATTGTACCTTCGGCTTCTTGTATAATTTTCTCCGTTACAGGAGGTATTTTTTCATCTATTTTTTTTTTTATAGGCGTTTCGTTAATTTGTTTGTCGCTAGAAGATAATGTTAAAATTAAATCACCTTTAGAAACTTTATCACCTATTTTAACTTTAATATTTTCAATAACTCCTTCGTGATTTGAAGGAACTTCAACGCTTGATTTATCGCTTTCTAACGTTACTACAGAATCATTTTTATTGATTTTATCACCTTTTTTAACCAAGATTTCTATTATCTCTACATTTTCAAAATCACCAATGTCTGGAACTATTAATTCTAAACTCATAATATAATTTAATATATATCAATATTTGCTAAATAAATAATTTACATTAATAATAAAGCAAAAAATAACAAAATGCGCCTGTAGCTCAATTGGATAGAGCGCTTGGCTACGGACCAGGAGGTTCTGGGTTCGACTCCTAGCAGGCGCACCAAAGAAGAGGTAGAATGAAAGTATCCTTACAAAAATCTGTAATATATTTTTTTTGTTTGGTATTGATATTATTATTTTTAATTACAATATTGATCTAATGACAAAAAATTTCGAACAATTAAGCAGTAAGCCCGGATATATGAAACATAACGGAGGCCTTTTATTTAGAGAAATTTCAAAATATGAATACGAATTTAAAACGATAGTAGAAAAAAATCACTTAAATATGGCAGGAATAACTCATGGTGGTTATATAGCTTCTATTATCGATGCTGGAGCTGGAACAGGAGCTCATAGATCTACTGATAATAAACCTTGTGTCACTATTTCACTAGATATTAAATTTATTGGCGCAACTAAATTAGGCGATGAAATAGTTGGCTTTACTAAAATTGAGAAAGTAACAAACAGTATGGTTTTCTTAATATGCCATTTAGAATGCAAAGGTAAACTAATTGCTTCTGCTTCTGGTATATGGAAAATATTAAAAAAACCTCTTCCTAATGCCGGGTTTGGTGGTTAGTTAGTTCTTCTTTTATTTAAGTATCCAAAGACTAATATTAAAAATAGTGCGATTGGATATACTATTTTTTTGTCTGGTCTATTTAAATTTTCCATTTTAAATTCAGTAATAATATCTCCCATCTCAATTCCAGACTTTTTTGCAAGACCATTCCATTTTATTCTATCAACTACTATTTTACTATCTTGTTCTATCAGATCAATTCCAAATTCTTGAAAATCAAAATTAGCTTTAAAAGTATTTTTTTTAATTACAAATAATTTATAGCGTTCACCGTATTCACTTTCTCTAGTAATCTTTATTCTTATTTCTTTTTCTGAATCCAACTTTGAGTTTTGAATTTGATTAATATCAAAATAATTATATTTAGGATAAAATTTATTTAAAACAAATTCTGGCGCAAGAAATGAAATTGAGATTACAAGAAAAATTATTGTTTCATACCATTTCAGTTTATTAATAAACCAACCTTGTGTGGCTGCTGTAAATATTAAAATACCAATCAAAGAAGTTGCAATAATTAAAATAGCATGCCAAAAGTTTTCAACACCTATTAGCAATAATTCATGATTAAATAAAAATACTATTGGAAGAATTCCAGTTCTTAAACTATACCAAAAAGCTTGTACTCCAGTTCTAAGTGGATCCCCTCCTGATATTGCTGCTGCTGCATATGATGCAAGACCTACAGGTGGAGTTACATCTGCCATTAATCCAAAATAAAAAACAAATAAATGAACTGCAATAAGTGGAAATATAAAACCAGAAGCATTACCTACATCTACTAAGACCGTAGCCATAAGTGATGCAACCACAACATAGTTAGCTGTAGTTGGAAGTCCCATTCCTAAGAGTAAACATAAAATTATTGTTAAGAATAAAAGTATCATTACATTATCTTTAGCAATTGACTCAATAACAATGATTAAGTTAGTACTTAATCCAGTTGACCCAACAGCTCCAACTATTATTCCTGCGGTAGCTATAGCAATACCTACGCCCACCATATTAATAGCACCTTTTTCAAATCCAACTATTGTTTGATTATACCAAATTATAAAAGCATTTTTAAAATTAGCTTCTTTTATAATTTTATTTAATAAATTCACTAATATTAGAGATAAAGTTGCGTAAAATATTGAATAAGATGCAGTAAATCTCATAAAAACTAATAAGTAAATTAAAACAAAAATAGGAATTAAAAAATGAAGTCCAGAAAGAAAAGTTTTTTTTAAGTTAGGAACTTCATCAGCATCCATTCCTTTAAGATTTAATTTTAATGCTTCTAAGTGAGAAATATAAAACAATGCAATATAAGAAATTATTGCTGGTAAAAAAGCATGCTTAACAACTTCAAAATATGTAACCCCAATAAAGCTGGCCATTACAAATGCTGCTGCTCCCATGACAGGAGGCATTATTTGACCATTAACAGATGATGAAACTTCTATTGCTCCCGCTTTTTCTTTTGAAAAACCTGTTTTTTTCATTATTGGAATTGTAAAAGTTCCTGTAGTGACAGTATTAGCTATCGATGAACCAGATATTAAGCCTGTCATACCTGACCCTAAAATTGCTGCTTTAGCTGGTCCACCTATCATTTTTCCAACCATTGCGAAGGCTAAATCTAAAAAATATTTTCCTCCACCAGCAGTTTCTAATAATGCACCAAATAAAACAAATAAAAATATAAAGTCTACCGAAACTCCAATGGGTATTCCAAATATAGCTTCTTGATCAAACCACTGAAATCCTACCAACCTTTTTAGTGATAAACCCCCATGAGAAATCATTTCAGGGGCATATTTTCCAAAATATGAAAATAATAAAAAGCAAATTGCTATTATAACTAATGGAATTCCTATAACTCTTCTCGTTGCTTCTAACAAAATTAAAATTCCACAAATACCAATTATTAATTCTATAGGTATAATTAAATTTTCTGATAAATTAATTTTTAATAGAATACCTCCTCTATCAACTAATTGATCATAAAAAAAATAAATATAGAGGCAACAAAATGCTGCTATTAAACTTATTAAAATGTCTATAATTGATATTTTTTTTCCTCTTGAATAAGGAAATATTAAAAACGCGAGTAATAATGCAAAACCTAAATGGATAGCTCTAGCTGGCAATCCTTTAAACATTCCAATGTTAAACCAAAATGGAAAAGGAGAGGCGTACCAAAGTTGAAATAAAGACCAAATAATTGCTATAGCAGCAACAATTTTCAAATGTAATCCTGTAATATTTCTAGTAGGAGATAAATCTTCCTGAATTTTATTTTTAATTTTTGTGCTTGTGTTTTGGTCCATTTAAATAAGATATATTACTACAAAAAAAAGGCCCAACAAACATATTGGGCCTTTTTTCAATTTTTGTTTATTTTTTGAATTACATTAAACCAACTTCTTTGTAATACCTTACAGCACCTTCATGCAAAGGAGCTGATAAACCATCAGCAATCATATCTTCCTTTTTTAGAGGTGCAAAAGCAGGGTGTTGTTTTCTAAAATCATCAAAGTTTTCAAAAACTGCTTTTACAACTAAATACACTAGGTCTGCTTCAACCGCATTACTAGTTACAACAGTAGCCTTAACTCCAAATGTAGTAGCGTCAGAAGTTTGTCCAGTATACGTTCCAGCAGGAATTACAGCTTTAGCATAGTAATCAGCACCATCAATTAAACCTTGAACAGGTCCCCCTGTAAGATTGATTGGTTTTGCTTTTGCCGCACAAGTAGCTGCTTGCTCCATAGCTCCATTAGGAAATCCAACAGAATAACCATAAGCATCTATTTTGCCATCACATAGTGCTTTTACTTGTTCAGATGAAGTTAATTCCGTCACAGATTTAAAGTAACTATTATCAACACCCATTGCTTTCATTAGTTCTTCCATAGTTCCTCTTTGTCCAGAACCTGGATTACCTATGTTGACTACTTTTCCTTTTAATCCATTAAAATCTGAAATACCCGATTTAGCACTCGCCCAAATTTGGAAAGGTTCGTTGTGTACAGAAAATACTGCTCTTAAACCTTTGAACTGTTTTCCTTCCCATTTACTTGAACCATTAACAGCATGAAATTGCCAATCTGATTGAGCAACACCAAATTGAAATTCACCTTCTTTAATTTGGCCTATATTATAGTTAGATCCTCCTGTTGAAGGAGCTGTGCATCTATAAGCTTTATCTATACCTTTTTTTCTTCCATGCTCTTTTGCAATGGCTGATTTATGCAACATTTTACAAATAGCATTACCAGTTTGGAAATAAACTCCAGTTGGTCCACCTGTTCCTATCGTAAAGAACTCTGCAGATTTTGCTACAGTATTAAAAGAAAACAATGCCGCAAAAAGAATTAGAGTACTTGATAGGGTAGATAATATTTTTTTCATTTTCCCTCTCTCTATAGTTAGTTATAATAAATAATTGAAACAAAATTTAATTAGATTGTCCAGAAGATTTTTAGAATAATTCTAATATTATATTAGGCTTTTTCAACCCAATCTTTAAGTCTTTTTGTTCCGTCTACAATTTTTGGTGCATATTTTTCAATTAAATCTTCATCAACTTTTGTGTCTAAATTAATATTTGATATAAAATTTTTTCCATCAAAATCTGTGTAGCTTAAACGGCTTATCATTTTTTCAACTGAAAAACCAAAGTCAGATCCAGGTAAAATTGCTACTCCCTTTTTGTTTAAGAGGTCTGTGCACATTTCTGCTGAAGTATTAAATGTTTTATTTATAAACTCTGGCATCAAATAAAAACCACCCATTGGTTTATTCATAATGACACTGTTTGACTTTATATTATTATAAATATATTCACCAATTCCTTTTAAGATTTTTTTTGATTTTATGATATAATTTTTGTGATCGTGTCTAAACGCTGATATTGCCGCAAATTGAATTGGAGCACTGACTGCTGAAAATGTTTCACTAGCTAAAACTTTCATAGAATTTTTTAGTTTATATAATTCAATTGGAATTACAAAATAACCCAGCCTCCATCCTCCTGCTCCACACCATTTACTAAGACCGTTGCTAACAATAACTTTTTCTGGACAATAATTTGATATCGATTCATAATTTTCGTTAAAAGTTAATTCAGAATAAATTTCATCTGACAAAACGATTATTTTATATTTTTTTACAATTTCACTTATCTCTTTCGAGTTTTTACTTACCTGTCCAGAAGGATTATTTGGAGAGTTAAAAATTAATAAATAATTTTTTTCTTTATTTTTTATTACTAGTTTTTCAAGATTTTCAGCTGATGGGTACCAGTTATTTTCTGCAGAAGTTTCGATCCAGTGAAATTTATTTTCTGCTATGATTGATTGAGGTTTATAGGAAACCCAGCTAGGTGTTGGAAGTATTATGTCTCCATCAAAAGAAATATGAAGTAAAAACATTAATTCTTTTGATCCAGGTCCTACAATTATTTGCTCGGAAGAAATATTTCTATTTTTCTTTTTTGACTCATAATTTGAAATAGCTTCTCTTAAATCATCTAAGCCTTGTATAGGTAAATAACTTTTTTGATGAGCATTTTTTTTTAATTCTTCAACAATACTATCTGGAACTGGAAATGGTGATTGTCCAAAGCCAAATTTAATAATTTTTTTTCCTTCCTTTTCTAAATTTTTGGAAATTTCATTTATCTTCAATGTTGCAGATAAATCTAAATTTTTTATTTTATTTTTTATCATTAAGTTTTCAATTCTTTCAGATTTTTGTACTGTTTTAGCACATGTGGATTTGCTAGCGCTTGAATATTTTTAATTTTATTTCCTTCAATTATATTTTTAACCGCTAATTCTACAATTTTACCATTCTTTGTTCTAGGAATATCATTAACTTCAATAATCTTTGAAGGTACGTGTCTTGGGGATGCTTGGGTTCTTATACTTTTTTTAAGCTTTTCAATAAAAGAATTATCTAATGAATTAGGTTTATTTAATACTAAAAACAATATAATCCTCACATCATTATCCCAGGATTGGCTTACAACAATTGATTCTTTTACATTTTTAAATTTTTCTACAACTGAATAAATTTCAGCAGTTCCAAGTCTTACTCCTCCTGGATTTAATGTTGCATCTGATCTACCGTATATAACATAGCCACCATTTTTTTTTCTTTCAGCATAATCACCGTGATGCCAAACATTTTTAAACTTTTTAAAATAAGCGTTTTTATATTTTTTGTTATTTTTATCATTCCAGAATAATTTAGGCATTGATGGAAATGGAGATTTACAAACTAGTTCACCTTTTTTGTTAATTAATGATTTACCATTATCTGAAAAAACATCAGTATTCATTCCTAAGCCATTATTTTGGATTTGTCCTTTGTAAACAGGAGAATAGATATTACCTAAAACAAAACAAGATACCAAATCTGTACCTCCGGCTATGGAGGCAAGATGAACATTTTTTTTTATGTTATTATAAACATATTGAAAATTATCATCAGAAAGAGGTGATCCTGTTGAACAAATTTGTTTTAATTTATTTAATTTGAATTTAGATTTTATATTAATGTTTAATTTTCTTAATTGATCAATGTATTTTGCACTTACACCAAAAAGGGTGATTTTTTCATCTTCTGCAATTTTAAGTAATAAATCATCTTTTTTATACATTGGGAAACCATCGAATAAAACAATCGATGCTTTAGATGCAAGAAATGTTAATAACCAGTTCCACATCATCCAACCACAGGTAGTAAAATAAAAAACATTATCTCCAGGATTTACTTCACAATGTAATTGATGCTCTTTTAAATGTTGTATCAAAACTCCACCTGATCTATGACAGATACACTTAGGTTTTCCTGTCGTGCCGCTAGAGTACAAAATTGCTAACTCATGATCAAAATCAAATCTTTTAAATTTTATTTCATCATATTTAATTTTATTTATTTGATTTAGTTTATAGATCTTAATACCATATATTTTTTTTTGTGTTAAATATTTTTTTCCAGGATAATTGACTACCAATACAGTTGTTATAGATTTTATTTTTTTTAAAATTAACGGGAGTCTTTCTAAAATATTTATTTCTTTACCATTATAATAATACCTATCTGTTATAATTAATATTTTTGGCTTTATTTGAGAAAACCTTTCTATTAAACCCTGTGTTCCAAAATCTGGAGAGCATGAAGACCATATAGCACCGATTGTTGAAGTTGCTAAAAAACATTCAACCGTTTCTATTTGATTTATCATATATGCAGCAACTCTATCTTTTTCAGAAATTTTGTTTTTTTTAAAAAAATTAATTAATTTCGAGGTATTAGAATTTAATATTTTCCAGGATCTTATTTCTCTATAACCATTTTCACTAATAAATGTAACAGCTTTAGAATTATCATTTTTTGAAAGCAAATTTTCTGCAAAATTTAACTTTGATTTTACGAAAAATTTATTTTTTATAAATTCTTTTGCATGTGCAAATTTTTCAACCTTTTTGCCTTTAACGTTAGTGAAATCCCATATTGAACTCCAAAATGAATCAAGATTATTTATACTCCAATTAAATAAATTATTATAATTTTTGCTTATCTTATAATTAAATTTTAATGATATAAATTTTTCAAATTTAAATAAATTTGATTTTCTCTTTATGGATAAAGATGCTTCCCACAATTTTTTGCTCATAAAAAAATATATTGAATTTATCAAATCTATGATAACCTTTAATATACAAAAAACTAAAATGAGAACTTTTTCCTCAATGATTCGGACTAGTTTTAGACTATTTTTGTTCTTTTTGGACAACAAAATATAGTAGGTAAAAAAAATATCATACTAAAAGTTGAAATGAAAAAAAATAAATTAACTGCAGTACTTGGGCCTACTAATACTGGAAAGACCTATTTAGCTATTGAAACTATGCTTTCATTTAATTCGGGAATGATAGGTTTTCCTTTAAGATTATTAGCAAGAGAAGTTTACGATAAGGTAATCGAAAAAATTAACTCTTCTAAAGTTGCTCTCATTACAGGAGAAGAAAAAATTATACCTTTAGATGCTAAATATTTTTTATGCACAGTAGAGTCTATGCCAATCAATAAAGATTTAGAATTTGTTGGAATAGATGAAATACAAATGTGCAATGATCATGAAAGAGGTCATATTTTTACAGACAGACTTTTAAATCTTAGAGGTGAAAAACTAACAATGCTTATGGGTTCAAACACTATAAAAAAAATTATTGAAAAATTAGATGATGATATTGAATTTATAAATAAAGAAAGATTTTCAAAATTATCTTTCAGTGGTTATAAAAAAATTTCTAGAATTGATAGAAAAAGTGCAATAATAGCTTTTTCAACTGAAGAAGTTTATGCAATCGCAGAATTAATTAGACGCCAAAAAGGTGGTGCAGCAATTGTAATGGGTTCGTTAAGTCCAAAAACAAGGAATGCTCAAGTGAACTTATACCAATCAGGAGATGTTGATTATCTTGTAGCTACTGATGCAATTGGAATGGGTATAAATATGGATTTAGATCATATTTATTTTTCTAATTTAAAAAAATTTGATGGACAAAAATTAAGAAGATTAAATTTATATGAAATTGGACAAATCGCTGGAAGAGCAGGAAGATATCAAAATGATGGATACTTTGGTCTCACAGGAGACTGTCGAGAAGTAAGTGCAGATGAAGCTGAAATAGTAGAAAAACATAATTTTAATGAAATTCAATATATTTTTTGGAGAAGTTCTAATTTAAATTTTAATAATAAAAAAAGCTTATTAAAATCTTTAGATGAAAAGCCAAATAAAGATTGGCTTAAAAGGATAAACGAATGTGAAGACGAAAAAGTTTTAAAATATTTTTTAAATGACAAGCACAATATAAATATTGAAGATGATTCTGAAATTTTAAAAATAATTTGGGAATGTTGTCAAATTCCTGATTTTGTTAAAAAAACTTATGGAAATCATATAGAAGTTATAAGCAAGGTTTTCAAATTTTTAACAAGCAAAGCAAAGAAAATTCCAAATAAATATATGAAAGAACAATTATCACTTTTAGACAAATTAGATGGAAATGTTGACTCTTTATCAAATAGAATAGCAAATGTGAGAACTTGGTCTTATGTTTCAAATAAATCTAATTGGGTCGAAAATCAAGATTATTGGATAGAAAGAACAAAAAATCTTGAAGATAAATTGTCAGATAGACTTCATGAAGAATTAACAAAAACATTTATTGATAAGAGGGCAAGTGTTTTGGCAAGAGGACTAAAACAAGATATACTATTTGACACCAAAATAATTGATGAAGAAAAAGTTATGATTAATCAACAATATATTGGTCATCTAAAAGGATTAAAATTAGAGTTAGATTTTAAATCAGATGCTTTAGATGCTGATATTAAATCATTAAAAAAAGCCGCAAGACAAAATGTGAGCCCGGAGATAATAAAAAGAATTTCAAAAATAGTAGATACAGGTCTAATAGAATTAAAAGATGATTTTAAAATTTATTGGAAAAACTATCCAATAGCAAAATTAATTTCTGGCTCAGACTATCTTAAACCTCAAATTAATCTAATTGTTGATGATATGATAGAATATGATGAAAATTTAAAACTACATACATATTTACAAAAATGGATTAATGAGAAAATAAAAACTGAGCTTAAAAGTCTTTTAGACTTAAAAAATATAAAAGAAAAAAATCCAGAGCTGAGAGCTTTATCTTACCATTTATATGAAAACAACGGTGTAGTTAAAAGGGAAAATGTATCAACATATTTAAAAAAATTAAATCAAGAAGAGAGAGGGAAATTAAGAAAAATTGGAGTAAAATTTGGTAGATATCATATTTTTTTATTTAAATTATTTAAACCAAATGCTGTTTCTTTAAGAATTCTTTTGTGGAAAATTTTTAATGAAAAAGATTTAAATCTTTTTCCACCAACCTTTGGCCTTAATTTTTTGGAAGATAAAGAAAAAATTAGTAAAGATTTTATGTTGCTTTGCGGATTTGAAAAATTTGATAATTTTTTTGTTAGAATAGATATATTGGAAAGACTGTTTATTTTGATATTAAATTCAGGTAAAAATAAAGAAGTTAAATTGATACCTGAAATGTTAAATTTGCTTGGATCAAATAAAGAAAATTTTGTAAAACTTATACAAAAAATGAATTATAAGACTTATAAAAAAGATAGTGAAATATATTTTAAATATATTTTGAATAAAAAAAATGTTAAGAAAAAAGAAAAAGTAATCAATGCAACTGATAATCCTTTTAAAATATTGAGCCAATTAAACATAAAATAATGTTTAATTTGTTCAAAAAAAATGAAGTTGATAATAAAAATAATTTATCTTTAATTTCAATTGCTTCTATTTTAATACATTCAGCAAAAATAGATGAAAACTTTACAGATAATGAAAGAAAAATAATTAAAAAAGCATTAATTGAAATGGGTGCTCAAGCTGAAAAAGTTGATGGAATTATAGAAGAAGCTGAAGAAAAAGAAAAAGATTCAAATCAAATATTAGAATTTACTCGAGAAATCAAAAATGTAGACGAAGACAAAAAAAAATCAATTATTGAGGCACTTTGGAATATTGTTTACTCAGATAAAAATGCCGATATGTATGAAACAAACCTTATGAGAAGATTGTCAGGATTATTATATTTAGATGATAAAGTTGTGGGTGATATAAAACAAAAAGTTATGAAAAAAAATGACATATCTAGTTAATGATAAATGCATCAAATGCAAATTAACAGATTGCGTAGAAGTTTGTCCGGTTGATTGTTTTTATGAAGGAAAGAATATGCTTGTAATTAAACCGGATGAGTGTATAGATTGTGGCGTTTGTGAGCCAGAATGTCCAGTTGATGCTATAGTTTCAGATACAGAGAAGGGAAGCAACAAATGGCTAGAGATGAACACAAAATACTCTGAGATCTGGCCTAACATTAATGAAAAAAAAGATCCTCCTGAGGATCATGAAAAATTTAAAGATGTAAAAGATAAGTATGAAAAATATTTTAAAGAAAATCTTGAATAAAAAAAAAGTATTAAAAAAATCTAAAACTATAAAAAAGGTAGCTAAAATAAAGAAAGTAAGAAAAGTTTCTAAAGCTATAAAAGTAAAAAAACCTATTAAAAAAGTAAAACCGAATAAATTAAATAAAAAAAATACAATTAAAAAAACTGTAGAAATTAAAAATGAAACTTTAAGAATATCAAAGAATAATGAACAAAAACCTGAAATTAAAAAGATAAAAAAACAAGAAACTGAAAAAAAACAGTATAAAGTTAAAGAGTATGTGGTTTATCCAAAACATGGTGTAGGTCAAATAACTGAAACTAAAAAAATTAATATTGGTGGAATAGATGTTGAGACCTATGTCCTGAAGTTTGAAAAAGATAAAGCTAATGGTATGGTTCCTGTAAACAAACAAATCTATTTAAGACCGCTCTCTACAATTAATCAAGTAAATAAATGTATAAGCATCTTGAAGGGCAAACCAAAAATTAAAAGATCAATGTGGAGCAGAAGAGCTCAAGAGTATGAAGCTAAAATATCTTCGGGTAAAATATATGATTTAGCAGAAGTAGTTAGAGATCTAAATAAAGGTGATGATTTAATGATTGACCAATCATACAGTGAAAGACAATTATTTGAAAAAGCATATGAAAGACTTTTATCTGAATTTCAAATTGTTATGAATTCTAATCTAGAAGATACTCAAAAAAAAATTGATAAAGCTTTAAAAAGAAATTTAGAAAAACAAATTCAGAGAGCTCAAGAAACTACTTCCGACCAAAATTTAGATGAAACAGTAGCGTCTAAATAAAAAAAAACGCTTCCCACGCAAGCGCCATGAGAAGCGTTCTTTAAAAAGAATAATAACTATCTTCTTCTTCTTTTTTTAGCTTTTTTCTTAGCTTTTTTCTTAGTCTTCTTTGCAGCTTTTTTTCTTCTTTTAGCCATCTTTAGCTCCCTTTTTTATTAACGAATCTTTTTGATTCGTTTAGTTACCTTTTTTTATTTTTTTTGAATAGTTATGTCAAACCTTTAATTATTCTTAATTTATCTTAAAAATTATTTTTTTATTTTTTTTTAAAATAATAAAAAAAAGTTAAGTAAATTGCGAATAATAAACTGTTTTTAAAATTAAATTAATAAAGTTTTTCTAATTGATTTTTATATTTTTCCATAACTTTTTTTCTTTTTACTTTCATTGTTGGTGTTAACAATCCATTTTCTATAGAAAAATTTTCATCTATTAATTGAATTTTTTTAATTTTTTCTACTAAAGTTAGTTTTTTATTTATTTTTTCAATTACATTAGTTATTTTTTCTTTTTCTTTTAAAAAATCTTTATTAGGAACTATTAAGGCAACTAAATAATTTTTTTTATCTCCATACACCATACATTGATCAATTTCTGTTTCATTTGTAATCATATTTTCAATTTTAGCTGGAGAAATATTATCTCCTCCAGCGCTAACTATTATATCTTTCTTTCTGTCAGTAATTTTTAAATAACCATCCTCTGGATTAATTTCTCCTATATCCCCTGTATGAAGCCATCCATCTTTAATAACTTTTTCTGTTTCTTCTTTTTTGTTCCAATATCCTAACATTACGTTTTCACCTTTAACCAAAATTTCACCATCTTCAGCAATTTTTACCTGGTTTCCTTTAAATGGAGGTCCGACGGTCTCTACCTTTATTTTATTTATTGGATTACAACTAACTACTGGCGATGTCTCTGTTAAACCATAGCCTTGGAGTGTAGGAAGACCTATAGAATTTAAGAATTCTCCTATTTCTTTATCTAAAGCTCCACCACCTGAGACAAAAGCTTTCAAATTACCTCCAAATTGTCTCTTTATTTTTTTCCTAACTAATACTTCAACTAATTTATTTTGTAATTTTTCAAAAATTGTCATTTTTTGATTTAATAGTCTTTTTTTTCCTAATCTGATAGTTGCTTCAATTAATTTAGCTTTTAAACCAGTTTGTTTTTTTAAATTGATATTTATCTTGTTATAAAGATTTTGGTAAAATCTTGGAACAGCTGTCATTATTGTTGGTCTTGCTTCAGATATATTTTCTAAAAGTTTTTCAATTTTTTCTGCATAAAAGACTTTTGCACCAACTGCTATCTGAACAAATTGCACACAATGCTCATATGAGTGAGAAAGCGGAAGCCAAGTTAAGAATATTGGTTTTGTATCAATTATTGGTTTTAAAATTTCACAAGCTCCAACAATATTATTTAAAATACCGCCATGACTTAAAATTACTCCTTTAGGATTGCCTCCTGTTCCCGAAGTATAAATTATACAGGCAGGTGAAATTCTTTTTAAATTATTATTTTTAATTTTATCTTTTTCTAATAAATCGTTTTTTATAATTGTTTCAAAGTCTAAATATTTTTCTTTATTATTTATACTTAAATCATCAAGTACCTTATTTGCTTCATCAAATATAATAACTTTTTTAATAAAATTTTTTTCATTAATTGTATTATATAATTTTTTTAACATATCATTATTTGAAACAATAACTAATGTAGGTTCACAATCTTCTATTAAGTATTTATAGTCTTCTTCTGTATAAGTTGTATATGCAGGTACAGTAATTGCGCCTGATAACATAATAGCTAAATCAGAAATAAACCACTCTGGTCTATTCTCGGACACCAAAAGGCATCTATCTCCTTCTTTAATATTTTCTTTTATAATTTTTGATAATTTAAATATATTTTGTTGCGCTTCTTCCCATGTGTAAGTTTTTTTATTATTTGGATTTAACCATTGCAAAAAAATGCTTTTTTTATCTTGTTTATCCGCTTGATAAAAAAATAATTCAATTAAACTATTTAGATTATCTAAATTCATAATTTTTTGGTGGGCAAAGAGAGAATCGAACTCTCACAGTATTGCTACTATTGGATTTTGAGTCCAACGCGTCTACCAGTTCCGCCATTCGCCCAAAGATAATAGATTTCATATAATTTAAATAATAGTATTAAAACATGTAATATAATAAAAGAAAATATGTTTAAAGACTTATACTTTAAAACTATTAAACTAGCGGGACATAAAAGTTCAAATTTTTTTCTGGGTATTGTGTCCTTTATTGAAAGTTTTATCTTTCCGATTCCGCCTGACGTTCTGATTATTCCAATGACAATAGCAAAAAAAAATGAATGGGTGAGAATTGCATTAATTGCTACTGTTGGTTCATTACTTGGAGCATGCTTAGGGTATTTAATTGGATATATTTTTTTTAATGAAGTAGGAGTTAAAATATTTGAACTTTATGGTGTAGATAATACATCATTTTTAAAAGATAAAATGTCATCAGAAGGAGGAACTATAGCGTGGATGACTTTGTTAGCTATAGCAGGATTTTCACCAATTCCATTTAAGCTATTAACTATCACAAGTGGATTTGTTAATTTCAATTTACTATATTTTATAATAATTTCATTAATAACAAGAGGTTCAAGATTTTTTTTAATTGCATTTCTAATTGGAAATTTTGGATCAACCATGAAGAAAATCATAGAAAAAAAATTATTAAAATTCACTATAATTTTAACCATTCTATTAATTATATTTGCTTATTTGATATACAAATTTTTTATAAATTTTATGAATTAATATGAATACTTTTTTAAACAAAAAAAAATTTTACCTATTTGTTTTATTCTACTCTTTGTTAGCAATTTTTTTTGCTTTATATATTGAATATATTTTAGGTTTTAAACCTTGTAAATTATGTTTGTATCAAAGAATTCCTTATGTAATTGCAATTTTTATTAGTTTTATTGGGTATAGCTATTTTAAGAATGATAAAATATTAATTTTTATTATTATAATTTTTCTAATAAGTGCTCTTATTTCAGGTTATCATTATGGTATTGAGAACAGTATTTTTGTAGAATTTTCTGGGTGTACTAATAACTCTCTTGAAATAGTTGATAAAGCAGAGTTATTAAAATCTTTAAATAATAATGTTATAAGTTGTAAAGATGTAAATTTTAAATTATTTGGGATCTCGCTAGCTGGAATTAATTTATTATTTTCTTTATTAATTGTTATTTATTCATTAAGAACATTATTTTATGAAAAAAACTAATCCAAAAAAACTTGAAGAATTTATAAGAGTAGATCATGCTGGTGAAAGAGGAGCAATTAAAATTTATGAAGGACAACTTCTTGCTTTAAGTACCATTGTAAATGATAAAGATTTAAAAAAAACTATTGAAAATATGAAAGAACATGAAGAAGAACATTGTAATTTTTTTGAAGATGAAATTAAAAAAAGAAAAATAAAGCCAACTAAATTTTTACCTTTGTGGGATTTACTTGGTCTTGGACTTGGTTTTGGTTCAACAATTTTAGGAAAAAAAGCAGCAATGTTATGTACTGCTTCAGTTGAAGAAGTAATTGATGATCATTATAAAAGCCAAATAGATCAAATTGGTTCAGATGAAAAAAATTTAAAAAAGAAAATAGTTAAATTTAGAAATGACGAGATACATCATAAAGATATAGCTTATAATGAAGGAGCAACAAAACAGGGTTTCTATTCAATAATTGACAAAGTTATTAAGACAGGATCCAAATTAGCAATAAAGATATCAGAAAAAATCTAATTAGGCTTCAAGTTCTACATCCCAATACAAATAATCCATCCAACTTTCATGTAAAAAGTTTGGTGGAAAATTTTTGCCATTTTTGTGTAAATCTTCTGTAGTTGGTTGATAAGGCCATTGATTAAGTGTCATACCAGAATTTTTTAATAATCTTCCTCCTTTTTTGACATTACAAGATGAGCAAGCTGTGACGACATTATTCCAATCTGTTTTACCGCCTTTAGATCTTGGTAGAAGATGGTCAAAAGTTAATTCATTTTTACTGCTGCAATATTGACAACTAAATTTATCTCTTAAAAAAACATTAAATCTTGTAAAATTTGGATTAGATTGAGGTCTTATAAAAGATTTAAGTGCAATAACACTTGGAAGTTTCATGCTAAAAGAAGGACTTCTTATAGTTCTATCATAATAATTAACTATCGATACTCTATCTAAAAAAACTGATTTAACAGAGTCTTGCCAGCTCCATAATGATAATGGATAGTAACTTAAAGGTCTATAATCAGCATTTAAAACTAAAGCTGGACACTTTTCTAAAGAAATATTTTGATCTAACATTTCAAACATAAAATAATTCTATAATATCTTTTTAATTATATCAAGATCACAAGTAGAATATTTAATTTTTATGAATTAATTAAATTTTTTTTAATAAAATTTAATGCTGCACTTGATGCTTCGATTGGTATATGATGATCACAATTTTTTATCATTAATGTTTCGACATTAATTTTATGTCTAATAAAAAAATCTTTAGAATCTAATAAATGGTTTGGTGGAACTATTGGATCTAGTTCTCCATGAATCATTAATATATTTGTCTTTGTTTTGATTCTTGAAGATAGATCATCTTTATCTATTATTTTTCCTGAAAATCCTACGATAGAATTAAAACTTTCATTAGATGTTAAGCCAACATTGATTGACATCATGCATCCTTGACTAAAACCAGATAAACAAATATTAGAATTTTTTAACTTATATTCTAATTTAATTTCTTCTATATATTTTATTAATTTACTCTCAGCTTTTTTTGACTCATTTAAAATATACTCTCTGTCTTCAATGCTAAGGTCAAACCATTGATAACCACTTGGATTAATTTTACATAATTCATGAGCATCGGGACATAAAAAAATTGTATTTTTTAAAAATCTTTTCCAATTTAATGTTAACATGCTTATATCTTTCCCATCTCCACCATATCCATGAAGTAATATTATAGCGCTATTTATATTTTCGTTGTTCTCAGGTTTAATGATTGTAGTATTAAGACTAAATTTCATAGCTGTTTAGATAACCATTCCAAAAAGGATTTATTTTCAAAATCTATATATCCAATAATTCTTGCAAATTCATATCCTTTCCTATCAATAATAATTGTTGTTGGAATTCCTCGAAGCTTAAATTCTTTTGCCAACTCAAGACTAGAACCATAAAAAATTTCTAAATTTTTTATATTTAACTCTTCAAAAAATTCTTTAGATTTTGTTAATTCTTCATCTGCTATATTTATTGGTATAATTTCAATTTCTTTAAATTTAGATTTTGATTTAAGTTTATCTAAATGGGGCATTTCTTCTTTACAAGGAGCACACCAAGTTGCCCAAAAATTGATAATTACAATCTTTGAATTATAGTCATTTAAAATTACTTTTTTATTTTTTGAATTAAAAAATTCTACTTTTTCAATTTTCTTCTTTTCATTATGAATAATTAGATTTTTTACATCAGGTCGCTCTATTGAATATGAGCTGCTAGATGATATTAAGTAAATAATAAATACTAAATAATTTAAATTTTTATAAATCATTGTAAAATGAACAATTAATTATCATGAGTAAAAATAAAAACAATAAACCAATTTGGAATACTAGAATTAGTAAAAATTCTACTAATCTATTTAAAAAAATTGGTGGGTCATTATTAATAGATAAGAGATTATTTAATGAAGATATAGACGGATCTGTCGTTCATGTTGAAATGCTATTTAAGCAAAAAATAATTAATTTTAAAATAAAAAATAAAATTATCTGGGGATTAAACAGAATTAGAAATGAGATTATAAAAAAAAAATTTAAATTTGATGAAAAACTTGAAGATATACATATGAATATAGAAAATAGACTTTTTGAATTAATTGGAGAAGATGCAGGATTTGTTCACACTGCTAGATCTAGAAACGATCAGGTAGTTACAGATTTTAAAATTTGGTTAAAAAAAGGGAATAAAGAAATTACCAAGATTTTAAATCTTACAATTAATAACATTTTAAAAATTGCAAATAAAAATGTTGAAACAATTATGCCTGGATTTACACATTTGAAAAATGCTCAGCCTGTTTCATTTGCACATTATCTATTGGCATATGTAGAAATGTTTACAAGAGATAAAAAAAGATTTAATAACAATCTTGAAAGTCTAAATGAAAATCCTCTTGGCGTAGCAGCTTTAACGGGAACCTCTTTTAATATTGATAGAGTTTTTACAACTAAAAAACTTAAATTTAATAAGCCTACAAAAAATTCTATTGATACAGTTTCTGATAGAGACTTTGTTATTGATTTTTTATATTCTTGTTCTGCATGCTCAATTCATATTTCAAGAATTGCCGAGGAGTTTATAATATGGAATTCAGATGTATTTAATTTAATCTCTTTAAATGATAAAATTGTTACAGGATCATCTATAATGCCTCAAAAAAAAAACCCAGACCCACTAGAATATTTAAGAGGAAAAACAGGAAGTTCATTTGGAAATTTGTTTTCAATGTTAACAATATTAAAAGGTCTTCCTTTATCATACTTTAAAGATCTTCAAGATGACAAAGAATTAGTATTTAATTCATTTGATCAATTAAAAAATTCTTTAACAATTTTAAATGATATTTTAAAAAATTTTTCTGTAGATAAAAAAAGAATGCTGGAACTAGCAAGTTTAGGATACCTAACGGCAACGGATCTTGCTGATTATATGGTAAAAGAACTTAATTACCCATTTAGAAAAGCTTACTCTCAAACTGCAAAAATAATTAATTTTGCTGAAAAAAATAAAAAAAAGCTAAATGAACTAAAGATAGAGGAAATTAAAAAAATTGAGCCAAAATTAAATAATGATGTTTTTAAAGTTTTTGACCTAAAATATTCAATAAATTCAAAAACTTCATTTGGAGGAACTTCTTTTGTCAATATTAAGAAAATGATAAGAAGCTATAAAAAAGATTTATAATGATGAAAAAAATAATTTTAGTAATAATTTGTTTTATTGTTTTGTTTTCTTGTGGACGAAAAGGAGATCCAGAATACCAAGCAAATCAGTATAAAATCATTATACATAAAGTGTAATGAAATATATTAAAAATAATTTTTATATCGAAAAAGTTAATTTACAAAAATTAGCAAAGAAATTTGATACGCCTCTTTATTGCTATTCTTACGAAAAATTAAAAAAAAATATTAATAATTTTAAATCTCATTTTAGTAAATTAAATCCATTAATATGTTTTGCAATTAAGTCAAATTGTAATTTAAGTATAATTAAAGAAATTAAAAAACTTGGTTTAGGTGC
>CACACV010000017.1 GCA_902531025.1 uncultured Pelagibacteraceae bacterium
AATACTTCCCTGGCTATTTGAACAAAGGTTTGTTTGGAAAGGCAATGAATAAAAAAATTTGGAATTTAGAAACAGTAAATATAAGAGATTATTCAATTGATAAGCATAAGACAGTTGATGATACTCCCTATGGAGGCGGTAATGGAATGTTAATAAAAGCTGACGTCTTAGCTAAATCTTTAGATGAAAATATTAAGGAAAAACAGAAAATTATTTACTTAAGTCCAAAAGGAAAATTATTTAATCACCAATATGCTAAAGAACTTTCAAATGAAAAAACTATAAATTTTATATGTGGTCATTTTGAAGGTATTGATGAAAGAATAATTCAAAGTAGAAATATAGAAGAAGTAAGTATAGGTGACTTTATTTTATCTGGAGGTGAAGCAGCAACTTTTGTAGTTCTTGATGCAATTCTAAGATTTCTTCCAGGTGTTTTGGGAAATGAAAATTCTACCGAAGATGAGAGTTTTGAGAATGGTCTTTTAGAATACCCTCAATATACTAAGCCTCAAATTTGGGAAGATAAAACTGTGCCAGACGTTCTATTATCGGGAGATCATGCCAAAATTAAAGACTGGCGTTTATCTCAATCTGAGGCTATAACACGCGACCGAAGACCAGATTTATGGCAAAAATATAAAAAGAATTAATATGAAAAATATAGAAGAAATAAACCAATCCAACGTAAAAAAAATAATTTCTAAAAGAAAACATCCAGATTTCTTTCCAGGAGATATAGTTAAAGTTGGCGTTAGAATTACAGAAGGAAAAAGAGATAGAATTCAGTATTTCGAGGGTGTTTGTATAGCAAAAAAAAATAGAAATATTAATTCTTCATTCACAGTAAGAAAAATCTCTTTTGGCGAAGGAGTAGAAAGAACTTTTGCATTATATAGTCCAATTGTAGATACAATAAAGGTAGTAAGATCTGGAAAAGTTAGAAGAGCAAAATTATACTATCTAAGGGATAGAACAGGTAAATCAGCAAGAATAGCTGAAAAAATTAAAAAGAAAATTGGCATAGACATCGAAACAAAAATACACGAAGTTACAGAGGAAAATGTTATGCCCGCAACAGAAGATAAATCTGACGAAGCTCCAAAGGAAGAAGCTAAAACAGAACCAACAAAGGTAGAATCAAAACCTGCTCCAGAAAATGTTCAAGTAAAAAAGGAACAAACGCAAGAACAACCAAAAGAAAAAACAGAGCAGAAAAAATAAATTTTTTCTTAATGTCACAAACTATTTACGATAAAATTTGGAATGAACATTTGGTTCATGAACAAAAAGACGGAACCTCCCTTCTTTTTGTTGATAAACATTTAATTCACGAAGTTACAAGTCCACAAGCATTTGAAGGATTGAGAACATCCAATAGAAAAGTAAGACAACCAAAATTAACACTTGCAGTTGCAGATCACAATGTTCCGACTACTGATAGATCAAAAGGTATTTCAGACGAAGACTCTAGAATACAAGTAGAAACTCTGGAAAAAAACTGTAAAGAGTTTGGGATCCAATTATTTGGCATGGAAGATAAAAGACAAGGTATAGTCCATATTATTGGACCAGAGCAAGGATTTACTCAACCTGGAGATATTATTGTTTGTGGAGATAGCCATACAGCTACTCATGGTGCGTTTGGTGCTTTAGCATTTGGAATAGGAACTTCAGAAGTTGAACATGTTTTAGCAACTCAAACTTTAGTACAAAAAAAATCAAAAAACTTTAGAATAAGCGTTAATGGAAAACTACCAATTGGTGTTACCTCTAAAGATGTTATTTTACAGATTATTGGCAAAATAGGAACTGCTGGTGGTACAGGCTATGTAATTGAATATTCAGGAAATTTAATATCAAGTTTAAGTGTAGAGCAAAGAATGACTATCTGTAATATGACAATTGAGGGAGGAGCTAGAGCTGGATTAATACAACCAGATGAGAAAATAATTGAATATTTAAAAGATAAACCAATGTCTCCAAAAAAAGGAAATTGGGAAAAAGCTGTAGATTACTGGAGTAAATTAAAAACAGATTCTGATGCAAAATTTGATAAAGAAATTACTTTGGAAGGTCATGAAATAAAACCAATGGTAACATGGGGAACATCACCCCAGGATGTTGTAGAAATAGATGGAAAAGTCCCCAATCCAGATAATGAAAAGGATGAAGATAAAAAAAGTTCAATTAAAAGATCATTGAATTATATGGGTTTAAAGCCAAATACAAATATACAAGATATAAAGATTGATAAGGTATTTATAGGCAGCTGTACAAACGGAAGGATTGAAGACATAAGAGCAGCAGCAAAAATATTAAAAGATAAAAAAATTGCATCACATGTAAATGCAATAATTGTGCCAGGTTCAGGATTGGTTAAAGAACAAGCAGAACAAGAAGGTCTAGATAAAATTTTTAAAGAGTCTGGATTTGAATGGAGAGAACCGGGTTGTTCAATGTGTCTTGCTATGAATGCTGATAAACTTAAACCAGAAGAAAGATGCGCTTCAACTTCAAACCGTAATTTTGAAGGAAGACAAGGACGAGGTGGCAGAACACATTTGGTAAGCCCAGAAATGGCAGCTGCCGCAGCTATTTCAGGAAATTTAGATGATGTCAGAAAGTATCAAAATTAAATGAAAAAATTTACAACTTTAAAAAGTATACCTGCGTACCTTCCAATAGTTAATATTGATACGGATATGATTATTCCTAAACAATTTTTAAAAACTATTAAAAGAACCGGTCTTGGCAAGAACTTATTCTTTGAAATGCGGTATGATGATAAAGGAAATTTAATAAATGATTTTATTTTAAATAAGGATCCATTTATTAAATCAAAAATTTTAGTTGCAGGAAAAAATTTTGGTTGTGGATCTTCACGTGAGCATGCTCCATGGGCACTTTTAGATTTTGGAATAACCTGTGTAATTAGTTCAAGCTTCGCAGATATTTTTTACAATAACTGTTTTAAAAACGGAATTTTGCCTATTACTTTAAAAGAAGAAGAGATTAAGGAAATTGCTGAATATTCAAATAGAAAAGAAGAAGTTTCGGTAAATTTACCAGATCAAAAAATTTCATTTGGAAATAAGGAAATAAATTTTGAAATTGATGCATTTAAAAAAAAATGTTTATTAGAAGGTTTAGATGATATCGCTTTATCTCTAGAAAAATTGGAAAATATTATTTTGTTTGAAGAGAAGATTAAATCTAAAAAACCATGGATCTTTAGTGATTAAAATTAAAAAAAGAAAATTTTTGTTATTACCTGGTGATGGTATTGGACCAGAGGTTGTTGGAGAAGTAAAAAAAATAATTAATTGGTTTAATAAAAATAAATCGCTAGATTTTGAAATTGAAGAAGAAATTGTTGGAGGAGCTTCCTATGAAAAACACGGAACACCAATTACAGATGAAGTATTTTATAAAGCATTAGAAAGTGAAGCAGTTATACTCGGTGCTGTTGGAGGTCCTAAATGGGACGATCTGGAGTTTTCAAAGAAGCCAGAGAGAGCTTTGTTAAAATTAAGAAAAGAATTAAAATTATTTGCAAATCTTAGACCAGCAATTTGTTTTAAACAATTGGTGGATGCGTCAAGTTTAAAACCAGATTTAGTTTCAGATTTAGATATAATGTTTGTAAGAGAGTTAACAGGCGGAATTTATTTTGGAGAACCAAGAGGAATTAAGCCTATTGATAATGGAGAAAGAAAAGGAATAAATACTCATGTTTATACTTCAAGTGAAATTGAAAGAGTTGCTCGTGTCGCCTTTGAATTAGCAAGAAAAAGAAATAATAAAGTTACATCTTGTGAAAAATCAAACGTAATGGAAGCGGGTCAGCTTTGGAAAGAAGAAGTACAATTACTTCACGAAAAAGAATTTAAAGACGTAGAATTAAATCATATGTTAGCAGACAATTGCGCTATGCAACTTGTTAGAAATCCTAAACAATTTGATGTAATTGTTACAGATAATTTATTTGGAGACATGTTATCAGATGAAGCAGCTATGTTGACTGGTTCTCTTGGACTTTTACCATCTGCATCTTTAGGAGCAAAAGATAAAAATGGAAATATGAGATCATTATATGAGCCAGTTCATGGTTCTGCGCCTGATATAGCGGGAAAAGGCATTGCTAATCCAATTGCAACAATCTTAAGTTTTGCGATGGCATTAAAATATTCTTTAGATTTAGATAAAGAGTCAAATATGTTAGAAAAATCAGTTCAAAATGTTCTTGATGAGGGATTACGAACAAAAGATATATTATCAAAAGGCACAAAAGAAGTTTCAACATCTGAAATAGGTGATGCGATAATTTCAAAATTGCAATAATTAATCATTTATTCTAGACTATATTCATGCCAACTTATAATGCACCATTAGAAGATATGATGTTTCTTTTTGATAAATTGAGAAACAACAAAAGATATAATGAAATAGAAAAATATAAAGAAGTTAACTCAGAATTAGTTAAAGATATTTTAGAAGAGGCTGCAAAAATAAGTCAAAATTTAATATTACCATTAGCAAAATCAGGTGATGAAAATCCTCCAATTTTAGAAAATGGAGTAGTCAGGACTTCACCTGGATATAAAGAAGCATATCAAAAATTTATTGAGGATGGATGGATTTCTTTATCTTGTGATCCTAAATATGGAGGACAAGGTATGCCCAAAACCGTAAGTACTTTCTTTGATGAAATGTTATCATCAACATCACTAGCTTTTAAACTTTATAGTGAATTAACTATAGGCGCTTATAATTGTATATTGCGACATGCAAGTGAAGAAATAAAAAATACTTATCTACCAAAGATGGTCGAGGGAAAATGGAGTGGTACGATGTGTCTTACAGAACCAGTCTGTGGTACTGACTTAGGTTTATTAAAAACAAAAGCAGAAGAACAATCAGATGGTAGTTATAAGATTAGTGGACAAAAAATATTTATTACTTCAGGGGACCATGACCTAACTGAAAACATAATACATTTGGTATTAGCTAGAGTATCAGACTCGCCTAAAGGAACAAAAGGTATAAGTCTTTTTTTGGTACCTAAATTTATTGTTAAGGAAGATGGAAATGTAGGTTCGAGAAATGGTGTATCAACAGGATCTATAGAAAATAAGATGGGCATAAAAGGATCTGCAACGTGTGTTTTAAATTTTGATGAAGCAACCGGGTATATGATTGGACCAAAAAATAGAGGATTAAATTCTATGTTTACAATGATGAATTTGGAAAGAATAGTTGTTGGAATACAAGGTCTAGGGATTTCAGAAATTGCTTATCAAAATTCTCTGTCCTATGCAAAAGAAAGAAAGCAAGGAAAAGCAAATTATACAAAATCTAAAAATGGTGCTGATTTTATAATTGATCATGCTGATATAAAAAGATCTTTACTTAATATGAAATCGATAATTGAGGGCGAAAGAGCATTATGTTTTTGGCTATCTCAACAAACAGAAGTTAGCCTTAATCATAGCGATGAAGCTATAAAAGAGGAAGCATCAGATTTTGTTTCATTAATGACCCCTGTGGTTAAATCATTGTTTACTGATATGGGCATGGAAATAACAAGTGAAGCAATGCAAATCCATGGAGGCTATGGTTTTACAAAAGATCTAGGTATCGAACAACTTTATAGAGATAATAGAATTACTCCAATTTATGAAGGCACAAACTCAGTGCAAGCAGCCGATTTAGTATTTAGAAAACTTGTCACTAAAAATGGTGATATTATTGATAAATATTTAAATTTGGTTAAAGAGGAAACTGACATTAATGATGAGAAAATACAATCATTCACAAAACAATTGGATCATTATTTAGATATGTTGAGCAAATTTACAGATTGGATTAAAGAAAATATAAAAGACTCCAAAGATGATGTGAGTGCAGCATGTAATGATTATCTAAAAGTTTTAGGTTTAGTTGCTACAGCGCATGCTTGGATAAAAGTTTTAGAAGTTAGTTTCAAAGAATACGATAACAATAAAGATTTCTATGAAGATAAAATACAAACAGCAAATTTTTATTTTAATAGAGTTTTGCCAAGAGCAGAAAGTCATTTTAAGTCGGCTATGACAGGAAGTAAATATATAATGGATTATAAATTCAATTAGAATGAGTAACTACGAAAAAAATTTAGATAAAAATAATGCAAATTTTGTTCCACTTACACCGTTATCGTTTTTACAAAGAGCAAAAGATATTTATCCTAATTATGAAGCATTAGTTTATGAAGATAGAAAATATAATTGGAGCGAAGTTTATAAAAGATGTATTAAATTTGCGAGTGCTTTAGAAAAGATTGGTATTGGAAAAGGAGATACAGTTTCAGTTTTAGCTTTTAATACACCTGAAATTTTTGAGGCCCATTATTCAGTTCCAATGACTGGAGGAGTATTAAATACAATTAATATTAGATTAGATGCAAAAACTATTGCTTATATTTTAGAGCACAGTGAAGCCAAGGTATTAATTGTTGATAGACAACTTCATGTAGAAGTTAAAAAGGCTATAAAAACAATAAATAAAAAAATTACAATAATAGATATAAATGACAAATATGCAGATCAATCAAAATTAGAAAAAATTGGTGATTTAGAATATGAAGAATTTTTAAATACAGGAGATGAAAATTACTTATGGAAAATGCCAGAAGATGAGTGGCAAGCCATTTCATTGAGCTATACTTCAGGAACAACAGGAAATCCTAAAGGCGTAGTTTACCATCATAGAGGATCGTATTTAATGTCAACAGGTAGTGCAACAGCATGGAATATGCCAATCAGATTAAATTTTTTGACTGTTGTACCAATGTTTCATTGTAATGGCTGGTGTTATCCTTGGACTGTTCCAATGTTAAATGGAAAAACAATTTGCCTAAGAAATATTGATATTAAAAAAATTTTTGAATTAATAGATCAGCATAATGTAACTCATTTTGGTGGTGCACCTATAGTACTTAATATGATTACAGGAGCACCAGAAAGCGATCGTAAAGAATTAAAACAAAAAGTTTATGTTTTAACTGCTGGAGCACCACCGCCAAGTATTATATTTAAAAAAATGAAAAGCCTTGGATTTGAAGTAATGCACGTTTATGGTTTAACAGAAACTTATGGGCATGTAACTCAATGTGCATGGAATGATGAATGGAATGAGTTTGAAGAGGAAAAACAAAATGAGATTAAGGCTAGACAAGGTGTGAGATATCCTAATACTGAAGGTGTATCAATTATGGATCCAGAAACTATGAAGGAAGTCCCAAAAGATGGCAAAACAATTGGAGAAATAATGATAAGAGGAAATGTAGTTATGAAGGGCTATTTTAAAGATAAAGAAGCAACTGATAAAGCTATGAAAGGTGGCTGGTTCCATTCTGGTGATCTAGCTGTTATGCATCCTGATGGATATGTAAAAATTCAAGATAGGTCTAAAGATATTATTATTTCAGGAGGTGAAAATATCTCATCAATAGAAATAGAAAATACTTTATCAAAACATCCATCTGTATCTATTGCTGCTGTAGTATCTAAACCACACGAAAAATGGGGAGAAGTTCCTTGCGCATTTATTGAATCTGTAGCGGACAAACCTACTACAGAAAAAGAGTTAATTGAATTTTGTAAAGAAACACTTGCTAACTTTAAAGTACCAAAAAATATTATTTTTTGCGAACTTCCAAAAACATCAACAGGTAAAATTCAAAAATTCGAACTTAGAAAAAAAGCTAAGGAAATTGATTGATTTTTTAAAAATAAATAATTTTAAATTTTAAAACATGAAAATATTTTCTATAGCAAAATCAAGAAGGTTAAGAAGTTCTCCCTATACATCTCGTATAGAAAAACAGGGAGTTACAGCCTATACAGCGTATAATCACATGCTATTACCGTCTGCTTTTGGATCTATAGAAGATTCTTGTGATCACTTAAAAAAAAATGTTCAAATCTGGGATGTTGCTGGCGAAAGACAAGTAGAAATTATTGGAAATGATTCATCAAAATTAGTTCAGTTAATGACATGCAGAGACTTATCTAAATCAAAGGATGGAAGGTGTTATTATTGTCCAATAATAGATGACAAAGGAGGTTTAATCAATGATCCTATTATTTTAAGATTAAATATTAATAGGTGGTGGATCTCAGTTGCAGATTCAGACGTAATTTTATTTGCTAAAGGTTTAGCAATAGGAAAAAAATTTGATGTCGAGATATCCGAGCCAGATGTAAATATACTTGCAGTACAAGGTCCGAAATCTTTTAAATTAATGGAAAATGTTTTTGGAAATGAAATTACAAAACTAAAATTTTTTGGTTTTGATTATTTTGAATTTAAAGGAACAAGACATTTGATTGCTCAATCAGGGTGGTCTAAACAAGGTGGTTATGAAATCTATGTAGAAAATACTAATTCAGGTTTAGAATTGTATGATTATCTTTTTGAAGCAGGCAAAGAATTTGATGTTAAACCTGGTTGCCCAAATCTTATTGAAAGAATTGAAAGTGGTTTGTTATCTTATGGCAATGATATGGACAATAATGATAACCCTTTTGAATGTGGTTTTGATAAATTTATAAATTTAGATTCTGATATAGTTTTCTTAGGAAAAGAAAATTTAAAAAAAATAAAATTAGATGGAATTAAAAGAAAATTGATGGGAGTCCAAATTGATGCTAAAGAAATAAATGTATCTGGATCCATTGATCTTAATGATGAAAACAATTTAAAAATTGGCGAATTAAGATCTGGCTGCTACTCACCTCATTTTGGAAAAGTCCTTGGAATAGCAATGATGAAGAAACCTTTCTGGGAAGTGTCACAAATTGTAAAAATTCAGATAAATAACCAAACTTTTGATGGAAAAGTTTGCGATTTACCTTTCATTTAGTATAAAAGTTCTAATAATACCATGAATATTGCGATTGTAGGAGCTACAGGAAACGTTGGAAGAAAATTAATTGAGGTATTGGAGAAAAAAAATTTCCCAATATCTGAATTATTTTTAGTTGCTTCATCTAAAAGTGAAGGAAAAAAAATTAATTATTCTGGAAAAGAATATACAGTTATTGATCTTGAAAAATTTGACTTTTCAAAAGCTGAGATTGCATTTTTTGCAGCTGGAAGTGTAATAGCTGAGAAATGGGCACATATCGCTGCTGAAAAAACAATAGTAATAGATAATTCAAAATTTTTTAGAAAAGATCCAGATATACCTTTGGTCGTACCCGAGGTAAACTCTAAAGAATTAGTTCACGTAAAAAATAAAAATATAATTGCAAATGCTAATTGTTCAGTAATTCCTTTAGTTGTTGCGCTTAAGCCTTTGCATGATTTATATCATGTAAAAAGAATAGTCGTATCAACTTATCAGTCAGTATCAGGTGCGGGCAAAGATGCAATGGATGAATTGGCAAGTCAAACACAAGAATTTTTTCAAAATAAAAAATTAGAGTCAAAACATTTTACAAAGCAAATTGCATTCAACGCAATACCACATATAGATAGTTTTTTAGAAGATGGTTATACGAAAGAGGAACAAAAGACCAATGACGAAGTAAAAAAAATTCTAGATAATAAAATTAAAATTACTTCAACATGTGTTCGAATACCAGTAATGGTATCACACTCTTTAAGTGTTAATGTTGAATTTCATGAAAAATATAATTTAAATGAAATCAAAAATGTTTTATCAACTTCTCCAGGTTGTAAATTGGTAGATGAACATAAAGATGGTGGCTACATAACGCCTGTTGATGCTGAAAATAAATTTGAAACATTTATTTCAAGAATTAGAGAAGATAAGTCTCAACCTAATACAATAAATCTTTGGATTGTATCTGATAATTTACTAAAAGGTGCGGCTTTGAATGCTGTAGAAATTGCAGAGTCATTGCTTAAAAATGATTTTTATGGAAAATAACAGTCCATTATCCCCACATATTCAAGTCTATAAGTGGCATGTTTCTTCTTTAGTTTCAATAGTAACAAGGATTACAGGAATAATAAATATTTTGGCAATAACACTAATTTGTTTTTGGTTTGCCTTTTTACTTTTTGGAGAGTCTAATTATCAATTGATTAAATTATTTTTAAATTCATTCTTTGGTAAATTCATAGCTATAGGGATTACTTGGTCATTTAGTTTTCAAGTTTTAAGTGAGATTAGACATTTAATTATGGATCTTGGTTATGGTTTTGAAATAAAAACATCCAATCTTACAGGCATGATTGTTATTATTTTTTCATTTATATTAACTATTTTAATTTATTTATTAGGAAGGCAATTTATTTAATGAGAACAGTAACAAAAAAATGGTTATTTTTAAAAATTAGCTCTTTGATATTAATACCGTTGATGCTTTGGTTTATTATTAATTTTGTGTCTTTCTATGACAAAGAATATTATGAAATAATTAACTTTTTATCATCACAAGTTTCAAAATTTTTTATTAGTTTATTTTTAATATTTGCTTACTTTTTTTCAGCATTAAGCATAAGTGAAGTATTTGAAGACTATATACATGATGAAAAAATCAAAAATGCCGCAAACAAAACATTAAATATTTTTGCTATATTATTACCTTTATTTACAATTATTATATTATTAAATTTAAGCTTATGAGTGAATATAACATTATAGATCATGAGTATGACGTTGTTGTACTAGGTGCCGGTGGTTCAGGTCTAAGATCTGCTGTTGGTTTAAGTGAAGCTGGATTAAAAACAGCTTGTATTTCTAAAGTATTTCCAACAAGAAGTCATACTTCTGCGGCCCAAGGAGGAATTTCTGCTGCTTTAGGAAATATGGGTGAAGATGATTGGCGATGGCATATGTACGATACTGTTAAAGGGGCTGATTGGCTAGGAGATCAAGATAGTATCGAATATTTATGTAAAGAAGCTCCAAAAGCAGTTATTGAATTAGAAAAATATGGTGTTCCTTTTAGTAGGACAGAAGATGGAAAAATTTATCAAAGACCATTTGGAGGTATGACCAAAAATTACGGAAATGGTATTGTTCAAAGAACATGTGCGGCAGCAGACAGAACTGGACACGCAATTTTACATACCTTATATGGTCAGGCATTAAAACATAAAACTGAATTTTTTATCGAATACTTTGCATTAGATTTGCTTATGAAAAATGGCGAATGCAAAGGTGTTATCGCTTGGAATTTAAATGATGGAACTATTCATAGATTTAGATCACATATTACAATTATAGCTACAGGTGGTTATGGAAAAGTATATTATTCTGCAACATCTGCACATACATGTACAGGAGATGGAAACGCAATGGTGCTTAGAGCTGGATTACCACTACAAGATATGGAGTTTGTTCAATTTCATCCAACAGGTATTTATGGTCATGGAACACTTATTTCAGAGGGAGTGAGAGGAGAAGGAGGATATTTGGTTAATTCAAAAGGTGAAAGATTTATGGAAAGATATGCTCCTAATGCAAAAGATTTAGCGTCAAGGGATGTGGTTAGCAGATCAATGTCTATAGAGATAAACGAAGGAAGAGGCGTTGGAAAAGAAAAAGACCATGTTCACTTGCATTTAAGTCATTTAGATAAAAATGTAATAGAAGATAGACTTCCAGGAATAACAGAAGCAGCAAGACTATTTGCTAATGTCGATGTAACTAAAGAACCAATCCCGGTAGTTCCTACAGTGCATTATAATATGGGAGGAATACCAACAAATTATAAAACTGAAGTTATAACTGTAAATGGGTCTGAGAAAGTAGTTCCTGGGTTGATGGCTATTGGAGAAGCGGCTTGTGTTTCAGTGCATGGAGCAAATAGATTAGGTTCAAACTCATTGATTGATCTAGTAGTTTTTGGAAGAGCTGCAGCAAAACGAGCTGCTGAAATTGTTAAACCAGGAACTCCTCATGAAAGCATTAGTGAGTCAGAAACTGAAAAATGTATTGATAGATTTGATAAATTAAGAAATGCCAAAGGAGAAAATTTAACAGCAGGACTGAGACTCGAGATGCAAAAAACTATGCAATCAAAATGTGCAGTTTTTAGAACAGAAAAAAATCTCAAGGAGGGAGTTGATGAAATAAGAAAAACATATGATGGAATGAAATCTATTTCTGTAAAAGATAGGTCTCTTATTTTTAATACAGATTTAGTAGAAACTTTAGAGTTTGATAACTTAATAAGACAAGCAATTACTACTGTAGATTCTGCATATCACAGAAAAGAAAGTAGAGGAGCCCATGCCAGGGAAGATTTTCCAAAACGGGACGATGAAAAATTTATGAAACATACTCTGGCTTGGTGCGATGGTAAAGAAACTAAAATTGAGTATAGAGATGTTCATAAATCGACACTTACTAATGAAGTGCAATATTTTCCTCCTCAAGAAAGAGTATACTAATGGTTCAGATAAATTTACCAGAAAATTCGAAAGTACAAAAAGGACATTATTATAAAGATAAAACTGGCTCTAAAAATATTAGAAAAATAAATGTATACAGATGGGACCCATCTTCAGGAGAAAATCCTAGAGTAGATACTTATGAAGTTGATATGGATAATTGTCCTTCTAAAGTTTTAGATGTTCTAAATAAAATAAAAAATGAAATAGACCCAACATTAAGTTATAGAAAATCTTGTGCTCATGGAGTTTGTGGATCATGTGCAATGAACATGGATGGAAAAAATGGATTAGCCTGCACAACTTCTCATGCAGACATAGATGGAGACATTAATATTTATCCTTTACCACACTTGAAAGTTAAAAAAGATTTAATAGGTGATTTAGATGGTCTTTATAAACAATATGAGTCAATTGAACCATGGTTAAAAAATAATTCTAAAAATAATAATGACGAAATTTATCAGTCTAAAAAAGATAGAGAGAAATTAGATGGTGCTTATGAATGTATAATGTGTGCATGTTGTTCTACCTCTTGTCCAAGCTATTGGTGGAATGGTGACAAGTATCTTGGACCTGCAGTTTTGCTTCAAGCATATAGATGGATAATCGATAGTAGAGATGAAGATAGAAAAGAAAGACTTCAAAAAGTTGCTGATGAATTGAAGCTTTATAGATGCCACACCATTTTAAATTGCACAAATGCATGCCCCAAAGGTTTAAATCCAGCAAAAGCTATTGCTGAGATAAAAAAAATGCTTGCAACGACTTAATTACTTATTTAAAAAATTTACAGATGAATTTAATTCAACATTTTATTGATGGGAAGGTATTTACTGGCTCATCTGATAGAAAAGGGAAAATATTTAATCCGGCAACTGGAAAGCAAGAATCTGCGGTTCTATTAGGTTCAAAATCAGATTTAGATCTTGCTGTAGAAAAGGCAAAAATAGCATTTGGAACCTGGTCTAATGTACCAGCTATCCAAAGAGCAAGAATTATATTTAAATTTAAAGAATTGATTGAGAAAAATTCTGATGAACTAACAAAATTAATAGTTTCAGAACACGGTAAGGTCTATGAAGATGCAAAAGGGTCATTAACAAGAGGATTAGAAGTTGTTGAATTCGCTTGTGGTATACCGCAAATGCTAAAAGGAGAGTTTACAGAAAATGTTGGAACAAATATAGATAGTTGGTCAACTAGACAACCATTAGGAGTTTGTGCAGGAATAACACCATTTAATTTTCCTGCAATGGTTCCAATGTGGATGTTTCCGATGGCGATAGCATGTGGAAATACTTTTGTTTTAAAGCCTTCAGAAAAAGATCCTTCTTGTGCTATGAAATTAGCTCACTTATTCAAGGAAGCTGGTTTGCCAGATGGAGTTTTTAATATTGTTAACGGAGATAAAGAAGTGGTTGATGCAATTTTACAAAATAAAGATATTCCAGCAGTAAGCTTTGTTGGTTCAACTCCAATTGCTAAATATATTTATGAAAATGCGGCAAAAAATGAAAAAAGAGTTCAAGCTTTAGGAGGAGCCAAAAATCACTGTGTAGTCATGCCAGATTGTGATTTAGATCAAGCAGTTAACGGATTAATGGGTGCTGCATATGGATCTGCTGGCGAAAGATGTATGGCTCAATCAGTTGCTGTTGCAGTAGGTAATATAGGAGATGATTTAGTTGATCAAATATCAAAAAAAGTTGAAAGTCTAAAAGTGGGACCAGGAATGGATAAAACTTCTGAGATGGGACCTTTGGTAACCAAAGAACATTTAGAGAGAGTTAAAGGTTATGTTGACTTAGGAGTAAAAGAAGGTGCAAAATTAGTTGTAGATGGTCGAGATATCAAGCTTCAAGGGTATGAAAATGGTTATTATATTGGAGGATGTTTGTTTGATTATGTTACGAAAGACATGAGGATATATAAAGAAGAAATTTTTGGACCAGTCTTATCCGTTGTTAGAGTTAATAATTTTGATGAAGCTCTTCAACTTATAAATGACCATGAGTTTGGAAATGGAACAAGTATTTATACGAGAGATGGAGATGCTGGAAGAACCTTTGCAAATAAGATTAAAGTTGGAATGGTTGGCATAAATATACCAATTCCAGTACCTGTAGCTTATCATAGCTTTGGAGGATGGAAGAGATCTTTGTTTGGAGATCAGCATATGCATGGTCCTGAAGGGGTAAGATTTTATACCAAATTAAAAACTATTACTTCAAGATGGCCTTCTGGCGTTAGGTCGAATCCAGAATTTATTATGCCTGTGATGAAATAATTATGAGAAAGATATCTTTAATAGGCGCTGGACAAATTGGAGGAACATTAGCACATTTAATTGGACTTAAAGAATTAGCTAGTGAAGTTGTAATGTTTGATGTAGCTAGTGGAGTAGCCAAAGGTAAGGCGCTTGATATTGCACAATCTTCGTCAGTGGATGGTTTTAATGTCAATTTTTCTGGTACAGATAATTATGAAGGTATTAAAAATTCTGATGTAATAATTATTACTGCTGGGGTTCCTAGAAAGCCAGGTATGAGTAGAGATGATTTATTGGGAATAAATCTAAAAATTATAAAACAAGTTGCAGAAGGGATAAAAAATCATTCTCCAGATGCTTTTGTAATTTGTATTACAAATCCCTTAGATGTGATGGTTATGGCATTTCAAAAGTATTCAGGATTACCAACAAATAAAGTAGTTGGTATGGCTGGAATATTGGATAGTTCAAGATTTAAACTTTTTTTGTCTAAAGAGTTAAATACTCCAGTCAAAGAAATTGAGGCAATGGTGATGGGCGGCCATGGAGACACAATGGTGCCATTACCAAGATTTACTAAGGTATCAGGTAAACCTCTATTAGAACTTGTTAATGATGGAAAAATTTCTTCAGAAAAATTAGAGAGTATAAATCAAAGAACTAGAGATGGAGGAGCTGAAATAGTTAAGTATTTAGAAAAGGGCTCAGCTTTTTATGCTCCAGCTGCATCAGGGGTTGAAATGGCATCTGCATATTTAAATAATGAAAAAAAACTTTTACCTTGTGCCGCTTATATGAATGGTGAATATGGTGTTGAAAAAATCTATGCTGGTGTTCCAGTCATTATAGGAAAAGAAGGAATAGAAAAAATTGAAGAAATAGAATTAGATGAAAAGGAAAAATCGGAATTTAATCATTCAATAGAGGCTGTAAAAAAATTATGGGAGGCAGCATCTGCTATTGATCCAGATTTAAAAAAATAATTAATGAATATTCACGAGCACCAAGCAAAAAAAATATTAGAAAATTATGGTGCAAAAGTTCCAAAAGGTATTTTCGCTTTTGAAGTCGATGATCTATTAAAAAAAGCCAATGCTTTAAAAAAAGAAAAGTATGTTTTAAAAGCTCAAATTCACTCAGGCGGAAGAGGAAAGGCTGGAGGTGTAAAGTTAGTCAATAATTTAGACGAATTAGCAAATGAAGCAAAAAATTTAATTGGTAAAATATTGGTAACTCATCAAACTGGACCAAGCGGAAGAAAAGTTAATAGACTTTATGTGGAAGAAGTATCAGAAATTAACAAAGAATTTTACTTATCATGTTTAGTAGATAGAGCTACCTCTAAAATTACATTTATTACAAGTGACCAAGGAGGAATGGATATTGAGGAAGTTGCAAGAAATAATCCAGAAAAAATTATAACAACTAAAGTTGAATTTAATGAGCAAGTTTCTGAAATTGATTGTAAAAATATTATAAAAATATTTAACTTAAATAAAAAAGCAAATGAAGAAGCAATCAAATTAATTAAATCAATTTATAAAATGTTTGTTGAATTAGATGCAAGTCTAGTTGAAATTAATCCACTTATTTTAACAAAAGATAATGAAGTTGTTTGTTTAGATGCAAAAATGAAGTTTGATGATAATGCACTTTTTAAGCATCCAGAAATAAAAGAGTTAAGAGATTTAAATGAAGAAGAAGAAACAGAAATTGAGGCAAGCAAACATGATTTGGCATATATCAAATTAGATGGAAGCATTGGATGCATGGTTAATGGCGCAGGTCTTGCTATGGCAACAATGGATATTATTAAATTGTATGGTGAAGAACCAGCTAACTTTTTAGATGTTGGTGGAGGTGCATCGAAAGAAAAAGTCACAGCAGCTTTCAAAATAATTTTATCTGATAAAAATGTAAAAGGAATATTGATCAATATATTTGGGGGGATTATGAGATGCGATATTCTTGCAAAAGGATTAGTAGAAGCAGCTAAAGAAATTAAAATAAATGTTCCACTGGTTGTCAGATTAGCTGGAACTAACTTTAAAGAAGGTAAAGAAATTTTACAAAGCTCAGGATTAAAAATTATTTCTGCATCTGACCTTGGAGACGCAGCAAAAAAAATAGTTGAGGCAATAAAATAAAAGATGTCAGTTTTAATAAATAAAAATACAAAAGTTATATGCCAAGGTTTTACAGGATCTCATGGTACATTTCATTCTGAACAAGCAATAAAATATGGAACTAATTTAGTTGGTGGAGTTACTCCAAAAAAAGGAGGACAAATACACCTACAAAGACCAGTATTTAATACAGTTGAAGAAGCAAAAAAAAATACTGGGGCAAATGCATCAATGATTTATGTGCCTGCAAAATTTGCTGGAACTGCAATAATTGAAGCAATAGATGCTTCCATGGAATTAATAGTTTGCATTACAGAAGGAATACCAGTTTTAGATATGCTTAAAGTTAAGCAAAAATTAGATAAATCTAATTCAAGATTGATTGGTCCAAATTGTCCAGGAATTATAACTCCAGATGAATGTAAAATTGGCATTATGCCAGGAAATATTCATAAAAAAGGATCTGTGGGTATTGTCTCAAGATCTGGAACTTTAACATATGAAGCGGTAGCTCAAACAAGTGAAAATGGAATGGGACAATCCACATGTATTGGGATAGGCGGAGATCCTATTAATGGAACAAACTTTATAGACTGTTTAGATTTATTTCTTAAAGATGAAGAAACAAAGTCTATTTTGATGATTGGTGAAATAGGTGGCAATGCAGAAGAAGAAGCGGCTGAATTCATAAAAAATCACAATATAAAGAAGCCAATTGTAGGTTTTGTTGCTGGACTAGCGGCTCCTCCAGGAAGAAGAATGGGGCATGCTGGAGCAATAATTTCAGGTGGTAAAGGAGGCGCTGAAGAGAAAATCAAAAAAATGGAAGATTGCGGTATTACTGTTGCAAAATCACCATCGGAAATTGGAAAAACATTATTGAATAAATTGTCCAATTGAAATCAATTTTCTAGTATTATACTTTAAAAAATATTTAGATGTCATCATCAAAAAATCTAGAGTACAAAAAAACTTCCTTTCTTACTAAGTCTAATAGTGCCTTTATTGAGCAGATGTATTTGAAATTTATACATAAAGATTCTGATTTACCTGATAGTTGGAAAAATTATTTTTTAGATATTGGAGATGAAATAGATTTAGTTGTGAAAGAGATAAATGGACCTTCATGGAGTCCACAAGAAAAAAAAATTGACTTAAATGAAATCCCAAAAATTTTTGATAATAAAAACCCTGAATTGTCAAAGGATAATCAAAAAAATGATTTTAGTAAAATAGACATTAAAAAAAGTAATAGAGATTCTATCAGAGCAGTTTCTTTAATTAGATCATATAGACAGAGAGGTCATTTAATATCTAAAGTTGATCCATTAGAATTGAGAGAAATTGAATATTTAGAAGAACTACATCCCGAAAGTTATGGATTCAGTAAAGAAGACTATAAAAAGAAAATTTATTTAGATGGAATTACAAATAAAGATTATTCTAATATTAGAGAAATATTATCTTTTTTAAAAAAAACTTATTGTGGTCCAATTGGTTATGAATATATGCATATTTCTAACCCTTCAGAAAGAAAATGGATTAGGGATAGAGTAGAAAAAGATAAAAATGCTCTTCAGTTTACTAAAAATGGAAAAAATGCAATTTTGAATAAACTTATTCAAGCGGAAGGCTTTGAAAAATTTTTAAATACAAAATTTGTTGGAACAAAAAGATTTGGTTTGGATGGTGCTGAAAGTTTAATACCAGCTTTAGAACAAATAATTAAAATAGGTGGACAATATAAAATTAAAGAAGTTAAAATTGGAATGTCTCATAGAGGAAGGCTAAACGTTTTAGCTAATGTACTCCAAAAATCTTATAAAAGAATCTTTAATGAGTTTGCAGGTGAAATGAACAATGATGGAGAAGATACAGCTGGAGATGTAAAATATCATTTAGGCGCATCTTCAGATAGGGAATTTGACGGAAATTCTGTTCATGTAAGTTTAACAGATAATCCTTCGCACCTAGAAGCTGTAAATCCAGTAGTATTGGGACAAGCTAGAGCAAAACAGTTTTTTCACAAAGATAAATACAGAAATAAAGTTATTCCAATATTAATTCACGGAGATGCTGCTTTTGCTGGACAAGGAATTGTAGCAGAATGTTTTGCAATGTCAGGATTACCAGGTCACAATACAGGTGGAACAATTCATATAATTATTAATAATCAAATTGGATTTACTACTAGTCCTAGGTTTGCAAGATCTTCGCCACACCCTTCAGATATTGCAAAAATGGTAGATGCACCGATTATACATGCCAATGGGGATGACCCAGAAGCTGTAGTTTACGCTACAAGGATAGCGACAGAATTTAGATTAAAGTTTAATAGAGATGTAGTTATTGATTTAGTTTGTTACAGAAGGTTTGGTCATAACGAAGGGGATGAGCCTTCTTTTACCCAACCATTAATGTATAAAAAAATTAGATCACATCCATCCACAACTAATATTTATGGAAAAAAATTAATAAATGAAAATATAATATTAGAAGATGATTTAAATTTACAAATTAAAAAATTCAAAGATCTTTTAGATCAACAATTTAAAACAGCTGAAGATTATAAACCAAAAATCGAATGGTTCGAAGGAACTTGGTCAAGATATAGACCAGAAAAAGGAAAAGATAAAAGAGGAGCAACCGGAGTAGATTCAAATATTTTATTAAATATATCTAATAAAATCAATGAAGTACCGTCCAGTGCTAATATTCATAAAACAATTAAAAAAATTTTAGAAAATAGAAAAATAAAAGTAGAACAAGGATTTGGTATAGACTGGTCAACAGCAGAAGCACTTGCTTTTGGATCATTATTGGAAGAGGGATATCCAGTTAGATTAGTAGGCCAAGACTCTGGAAGAGGGACTTTTAGTCAAAGACATTCTGTACTAAGAAATCAAATAGATAATTCAAGATATATTCCGCTTAATAATATTTCAGATAGTCAGAAAAATTTTGAGATTGTTGATAGTTTTTTATCAGAACTGGCAGTGCTAGGTTTTGAATATGGTTACAGTCTTGTTGCTCCAAATACTCTAACTATATGGGAGGCTCAATTTGGAGATTTTGCTAATGGTGCTCAGGTTATTATTGATCAATTTGTAGCTTCAGGTGAAAGAAAATGGAAAAGAGGATCAGGATTAGTTATGCTTTTACCCCATGGTTATGAGGGTCAAGGACCCGAACATTCTTCTGCGAGATTAGAAAGATTT
>CACACV010000018.1 GCA_902531025.1 uncultured Pelagibacteraceae bacterium
GGGTTTTGTCTAACCGATATCTATAATATTGATTATTTTTGTTACTATTAATTACCAGAGATTTTCCATTAGAAACTAATATTTTATTATAAAAACTTATATATTCACAAAAAATTTTTTTTGGGTAAACTATAGTACACTTTCCTTCCTCAACTTTTCCATTAATTTTTTGAACAAAATTAAATTTCATACTTTCTGTAGAATCAAAATTGTTTATTATCTCAGATATTATTGATGCATTAGCAATATTGTTAAATAAAAAAAAAACTATAAATATAAGAATTCTCATTATTTAAGAACTTCTCTTTTACCTACATGGTTAGCTTTACTCACTTCACCATTCATTTCCATTTGGTCTATTATTCTAGCTGCTCTATTATATCCAATCTGCAATTTTCTTTGTAGAAATGATGTAGATGCCTTTCTTTCTGACCTAACAATTTCAAGAGCAGAATCATATAGCTCATCTATATTCTCTTTATCACTAGAATTTGATGTTAATTCTTTTTCATCTGCATAATTTAATATTTCGTCAACATAATTAGGTTCAGCTTGATTTCTTAAAAAATTATTTATTTTATCTATCTCATTTTCAGAAACAAATGGTGCGTGTATTCTTACGATTTTATTTGCTGATGACATATAAAGCATATCGCCTTTACCAAGAAGTTGTTCTGCTCCCTGTTCACCAAGTATTGTTCTACTATCTATCTTAGATGTAACTTGAAATGAAATTCTAGTGGGAAAATTTGCTTTTATTGTACCTGTAATTACATCAACACTTGGTCTTTGTGTAGCCATTATAATATGGATTCCAGCAGCTCTAGCCATCTATAATCTTTTCCAATTTGTTTATAAAAAAATTTGTTTATCTGAAAATCGGGAGGATCAACTAATTGTAAATAACAGTTTTCAGTAGGTTTATTCGAATTTTTGAGTTCATTAATTGAGTTAATTTCAAGATAATTTCTATCTACTTTTATAATCACGAGACCATTTTGCCAATTTTTTCACCTCCAAATAAATGGAAATGCAGATGAGGAACCTCTTGGCCCCCATCCTCACTTATATTTGCTAATGCTCTGTAACCTTTTCCAGTATCAATTGAAATTCCAAGTTTTTTTGCAACAGCATTTATTCCTTTTAGAAGACCAACCATTTCTTCAGTTGAAGCATTTTGGCTAAAATCATCAAGATCAATATATTTTCCTTTAGGAATAACTAGTGCATGAATTTTTTTTTGTGGATTTATATCATGAAATGAAAGCACAAAATCATCTTCGTAAATTTTTTTGCAAGGAATTTCTCCTCTTAGGATTTTTGCAAAAATATTATTATCATCGTAACTCATTTTTTTCTTTTATTTAACTCTTCCATTACTTCTTCAATTTTAACATCATTTGCCTCCATATACATAATCAAATGATAAAAAACATCAGCAGCCTCGTGAATAATATTATTATTTTCATCAACAGCTTCGGTCAATTCGTTTATTTCTTCTAAAACTTTTTCTTTACTAAAAGATTTGTCAGCTAAAAGTTTATTCGTATAAGACCCCTCAACAGGTTTACTTTTTCTATCTCTTGCAAGTTTAAATAAGCTTTCTAAAGTATTTAGCATTCTAAATCCTAACTGGTATTCCTTTTGAGTTCAAATATTCTTTAGCCTCTTTGACAGAATATTTTCCATAGTGAAATATAGATGCAGCTAAAACAGCACTAGCATTTCCTAATTTAATTCCATCTACTAAGTGATCTAAATTTCCAACTCCTCCTGATGCTATTACTGGTATATTAACTTCTGAGGATATTTTAGATGTCAAATCAATATCAAATCCAATTTGCGTACCATCTCTATCCATAGATGTTACTAATAATTCGCCTGCACCACTATCTTCCATTTTTTTTGCAAATTCTATGGCGTCAATTCCTGTATTATTTCTTCCTCCGTGAGTAAAAATTTCCCACTTATCTTCATTTTTTTTAGCATCTATTGCAACAACAATACATTGCGAACCAAATTTTTTAGAGCTCTCGATAACAACTTCTGCATTTTGAACAGCTGCAGTATTTATTGATACTTTATCAGCTCCACAATTAAGTAATTTATTTATGTCTTCAACACTTCTAACGCCTCCCCCAACAGTAAGAGGTACAAAACATTTTTTAGATGTATCTTTCACTACATCGTAAATAATTTCTCTATTTTCATTAGAAGCAGTAATATCTAAAAAACAAATTTCATCTGCTCCGCCATCACTATAAATTTTTGCTTGCTCAACTGGATCTCCAGCATCCTTAAGATCTACAAAATTTATACCTTTTACGACACGTCCATTTTTAACGTCTAAACAAGGAATTATTCTTTTTTTAAGCATCTATTTCTTTTACAAGTTCTTCTAAATGTATATCACCATCATAAATAGCTTTTCCAACTATTATACCTTCAATATTTTTTAATTCCTTTGCTTTTTTAACATCGTCAATTGATGAAACTCCTCCTGAAATAATTACAGGACAATTAGATGCTTCTGATACTTTTAATGTCTCTTCAAAATTAGGACTTTTTTTTGTACCGTCTCGATTAATATCAGTATAAATCAATCTACTAATACCGTAATCATTAACTTCTTTTAAATAATCTAATGTTAATTGATTAGAGTTTTCTTTCCAACCAGTCACTGATAAATACCCATCTTTAGCGTCCAGTCCTAATGCAATTTTTTTTGGAAATTTATGACATGCCTCATTTAAAAAATTTTTATCTTTAATAGCTGCACTTCCTAAAATTACTTTTTCAACACCTACATCTATATATTTTTGTATACTATCAAAATTTCTGATACCGCCGCCAATTTCAACTTTTATATCAAATTTACCAACTATTTCCTTAATAATGCTTAAATTAACCGTCTCTCCCGTTAAAGCTCCGTCCAAATCAACAATATGTAAATTTTTAAAACCATGATCTTTATACTTTCCGGCCTGCTCTACTGGAGACATTTCATATTCGGTTTTATTATCAAAGTCTCCTTTAACTAATCTCACACACTTTTTATCTTTAATATCAATTGCTGGAAATATTTTCATATGTAATTTAATATTTTATATGTTCTATAACTTTTAGATTTTCATATTCATTATGAATTGGAAATACTATTGATAGTCTCATTTATTTTCCACCAACAATCATTCCTTCAACTAACATTGTTGGTGAATTGGTAGCATAATTGAACTCTAAATCATTTGCTAATGATATGTTTTTAAAAATATCATTTAAATTACCAGCTATTGTTATTTCACTTACTGGATAGGAAAATTCACCATTTTCAATCATTAATCCAGATGCGCCAACTGAATAATCTCCAGTAATTAAATTTGATCCTCTACCTATTGTTTCGTTAACATAGAGTATTCTTTTACTTGAATTAATTAATTCTTTAAAACTGATAGATCCATTTAAAAAATACAAATTTGTAGATCCGCTAGATCTTCCATTAGACTGTAATTTTATTTTTTTACCGTTATAAGTATCTATCAGAAAGTCTTTTAAATCACCATTTTTTACTAAATCTAACGGTTTAATTTTAACTCCTTCGCTATCAAAATATCTAGAGCCATTTGCTTTTTTGATATCTCCTTTATCCTGAATATTTATTTTATCATTAAAGATTTTTTTATTTAATTTATCTTTCAAAAAAGTAGTGCCTCTTGCAATTGCGCTTGAAGAAATTGCACTTGAGAAAGCCGATAAAAAACTTTTTGCAATTCTTTTATCAAAGATAATATTTAATTTTTCACTCTTAATTTTTTTAGGGTTTAATTTTTGTAATGCCAGTTCTGCAGCTTTAGCACCTAAATCTTTTGGTTTAAGAATATCATCATAAAAACGTTTACTGCTATATTCATAATCTCTTTCCATGCTGCCATTACTTTTTGATACTACCTCACAGTAAGCGGTAAATTGCGATGTTTTATAACCATCTGAAAATCCATTAGAATTAGCTAAAACAAAATTTGATTTATTTTGACTAAATCCTGAACCGTTTGTATTTACAATATCCTTTTTAGAAAAAGCTTCTTCTTCAGCCTCATTTATATAATCTATTTTTTGTTTGTTTTCTAAAATAGTCTCATCATATAAATCTAAATTTTTATCACCGTTAAAGTATAATTCTTCATCGGCTAAAGAATTTAGTTCATCCTCTGGTGTTATTTTTGTACTCTCAACACATCTATTTATCAAATTATCCAAATTTTTTTCACTTAAGTTAGATGAAGAAATTGATGATTTTTTTTTACCTATATAAGTTGTTAATGTAATACCTAAATTTTCTGATCTTGTTGATCCATCTAACTTTCTATTTCTTATATTCACATTTTCAGAAATAGAATTCATCACAAGAACACTTGCTTCTGTTGATCCAAGTTTTTTAGCTTTAGATAAACATTGATCAGCAATCGTATTTAGATAATCGTTTTCTTTAATCATTTTTATAATTGAGTACCACCAACCGTCATATTGTCGATTAGTAATGATGGCTGACCAACTCCAACTGGAACTCCTTGTCCAGCTTTACCGCAAGTCCCAATACCTGGATCTAACATCATATCATTCCCTACCATTAATACTTCTTTTAAAGAAGATGGACCGTCACCAATTAATGTTGCCCCTTTTAAAGGTGCACCAATTTTACCATCTACAATTTCATAGGCTTCTGTACAATTAAAAACAAATTTTCCAGAGGTAATATCAACTTGGCCCCCACCAAAGCTAACAGCAAAAATCCCTTTATTTACAGAGTTTATCATCTCCTCTTGGGTATGTTTCCCATTCAACATTATGGTATTTCTCATTCTTGGCAAAACAATGTGTTTATAATTTTCTCTTCTTCCATTTCCTGTAGATCTTGTATTCATCAAGCGTGCATTTAATCTATCTTGCATGAAATTTTTTAATATTCCATTTTCAATTAATACTGTCTTTTCTGTTGGAGTTCCTTCATCATCAATATTCAAACTTCCTCTTCTATTATCTAATGTTCCATCGTCAATAATTGTAACTCCTTCACTGGCAACTCTTTGGCCAACCAAATTATGAAATGCAGATGTTTTTTTTCTGTTAAAGTCTCCTTCTAGACCATGTCCAATAGCTTCATGAATTAATATAGCCGGCCAACCTGGGCCTAAAACTACTTTCATTTCTCCTGCTGGCGATGGTTTACTTTTCAAGTTTGTATTTGCAATCCTAAAAGCCTCATCACAAAGTTTCTTCCAACTATCATCTTTTAAATATTCATCATAAGATTGTCTTCCACCAACACCAAAAACTGCTGTTTCTTTTCTTCCATCTTTTTCTAACATCATAGATATATTAATTCTAACAAGTGGCCTGGAATCTTGTAATAATTCGCCTCCAGATCTTAAAATTTCAATATTTTTTTTTTCGCCTATGAAGCTTGCTGAGACTTGTTTAACAGAAGCATCTTTAGATCTAGAATAATCATTCATTAAGTTTAATAGTTCAATTTTTGAATCTAAAGACTTAGTTTCAATTGGATCTATATCTTTATAAAATTTTTGATTAGTTTTCTTTATACTGGAATTATATGTTCCACTTTTACTTTTAAGTGTTGATTTTAAATTCTCACTTGATTTTTTAAGAGACTCTTCTGAAATTTCGTTAGAATGAGAATATGCAATAACATCGTCTGTAACTGCTCTAAATCCATATCCAGAATCCGTACTGTAGTCTGAACTTTTAATTTTATTATCATCTAGAGTAACAGTTTCAAATTTTGTATCTTCTAAATATAATTCACCATCATCACATTTATGTAAGGTGTCCGAAATTATATTTTCTGCAGTATTTATTGATAAGCTTGTATTCTTTAATAAATTAGACATAAATAATAATTATATTCTTATAATGTAATAAAGTTTTCTACAATTCGTAGTCCCATTTTGTCACTCTTTTCAGGGTGAAATTGGGTTCCAAATATATTCTCCTTTTCAACAGCACAAACAACATTTGATGAATAATCAGTTGTTGCAGAAATTACTGATTTATCTTCAGGTATAAACTCATAACTGTGAACAAAGTACATATGAGATTTATTATCAATATCTTTAAAAATCTTACTATCTTTCATTATATTAATTTCATTCCAACCAATGTGAGGAAGCTTATATTTTCCATTTTGGTTATCAATCTTAGATACTTTGCCTGAAATCCAACCTAATCCCTTTGTTTCTTTTTCCTCATATCCAACATCTGCAAACATTTGCAAACCAACACAAATTCCAAGAAGTGGTTTTTTATTGCCAATTGCAAATTCATTAAGTGTATCAACTAAACCATTGATATTACTCAAAGCATCTATGCAACTTTTAAAAGAACCTTGTCCTGGTAAAACTACTTTATCACTAGATTTAATATTATTTAAATCTGAAGTTACTTTGATATTAACTTTGTCTTTAGCAACTTCCTTAAAGGAGTTTATTACAGAGCTAATATTACCCGAGTTATAGTCAACAATTGTGACATTCATTAAAGTTATAAAGAACCTTTTGTAGAAGGAATTGTATTTTTGTTCCTTGGATCCATTTCTAATGCAGCTCTTAGTGATCTTGCCAATCCTTTAAAGCAAGATTCAATTATGTGGTGGCTGTTATCACCATAAATGTTTTCAACATGCAAAGTAATTCCAGCAGCTTGCGAAAAGGCTTGGAACCATTCTTTGAATAACTCGGTATCCATCTCACCTAACTTTTCTACTTTTAATTTAACTTTCCAAATTAAATAAGGTCTATTTGAAACATCTATTGCAACTCTTGTTAATGTTTCATCCATTGGTATCATTGCATGAGCATATCTTTTTATTCCAACAAATTTTTTAGATGCTTTTTTTAAACATTCGCCAATAGCAATACCAGTATCTTCGGTCGTGTGATGTAGATCAATGTGAGTGTCGCCCTTGGCTTTAAGATTTAAATCTATCGATGAGTGCTTAGATAATTGTTCAAGCATATGATTTAAAAAACCTATACCAGTTTCAATTTTATATTTACCCTTACCATCAATATTCAAATCTACATTGATGTTAGTTTCTTTAGTTTTTCTACTTATTTTTGCTTTTCGCTTCATAATTTAAAAAGGGTATATATCTATTATTGAATTATGGCAATAATACTAGGTTTGGTCTTGAACTATTTAATTTAGTATCCATTTATAGGCTATGACAACTATTGTATTAATAAGAAAAAACAATGACGTAGTAGTGGCTAGCGATGGGCAAGTTAGCATGGGAAATACAGTTATAAAAAAAACTGCTAACAAAGTCCGTAAAATTGAGAAAAGAAATGTGATCGCTGGTTTTGCTGGATCAACTGCAGATGCATTAACTTTATTTGAAAGATTAGAGTCAAAATTAGAAAAGCACGCTGGAAACTTAACTAGAGCAGCTGTTGAATTAGCTAAGGATTGGAGAACTGATAAATATTTAAGGAGACTTGAAGCGTTAATGGCAATTGGAGATAAAGAAAAAAGTTTTATAATTTCTGGCACTGGAGACGTTCTAGAGCCTGAAGGAGACGTAATTGGTATTGGATCTGGTGGAAATTATGCATTAGCTTCTGCAAAAGTTTTAATGGACACAGATTTATCGGCTGAAGAAATAGCAAAAAAAGCTATTAAAGTAGCATCTGAAATATGTGTTTTCACAAATGAAAATATAAGCTTGGAAAAAATTTAAATTATGAAAAAATCAAATGTAACTTCCTTCCCAAAAGAAAAGGTTTCAAGTGAAAATAATAATGTACAAAATTCTCTTTCTCCAAGAGAAATTGTATCTGAACTAGACAGATTTGTTGTTGGTCAAAATAAAGCAAAAAGAGCAGTTGCCATAGCATTAAGAAATAGATGGAGAAGACAAGCTCTTACCGGCGATATGAAAGATGAAGTTCTTCCAAAAAATATACTTATGATTGGACCAACAGGAGTAGGTAAAACTGAAATTTCAAGAAGACTATCAAAATTAGCGGAAGCTCCATTTGTAAAAGTTGAAGCAACGAGATTTACTGAAGTTGGTTATGTTGGTAGAGATGTTGAGCAAATCATTAGAGATCTTTTGGAAATCGCGATTGCAATGGAAAAAGTAAAAAAAAGAAAAGAAGTACATGCACAAGCTCAAAAATTAGCCGAAGAAAGAGTATTGGATGCTTTAGTGGGGAACAAAGCAACTGTAGCTACTAGAGAAAGTTTTAGAAAAAGATTAAGAGATGGAGATCTGGACGATAACGAAATAGAAATTGCAATAAGTGATTCTGGAAACCAAATGCCATCTTTTGAAATACCTGGTATGCCTGGAGCAAATGTCGGAATGATAAATATTTCGGATATGTTAGGTAAATCAATGGGTAATAAACCTAAAAAGAAAAAAATGTCAGTCAAAGAGTCTCATGAGATATTAATTAATGAAGAATCTGATAAATTGATCGAACAAGATAAAATTATTAAATCTGCGAAAAACTCTACAGAAAATAACGGAATAGTATTTTTAGATGAAATAGATAAAATATCTGCAAGAACTGATAGAGTTGGTGGGGATGTTTCCAGGGAAGGAGTCCAAAGAGATTTGCTTCCACTTATTGAAGGTACAACAGTGAGTACTAAATATGGTCCTATTAAAACAGATCACATATTATTTATTGCTTCAGGAGCATTTCAATTAGCAAAGCCTTCGGATCTTTTGCCTGAATTACAAGGAAGATTGCCAATTAGAGTTGAGTTAGATGCTTTAAATAGTGATGATTTTAAAAGAATTTTAAAGGAACCAGACAACAGTTTAATCAAGCAATATAAAGCTCTTTTAAAAACTGAAAATGTTAATTTAGAATTTACTGAAGATGGGATAGATACGATAGCCACTGTAGCTAATGAAGTAAATTCTACTGTTGAAAATATTGGTGCACGAAGGTTACATACTATTATTGAAAGAGTTCTCGACGAAATAAGCTTTACAGCTACAGATAGATCAGGAGAAACGATAACTGTGGATTCCAAATATATTCAAGAAAATATTGGTGAATTAGTAAAAGATACTGATTTATCTAAGTTTATTTTATAATTTATACTCAAAATTTTGAGTTTCTTCATTAACCTGAACTTCTACTGCGCCATTTCTTAAATGGAAAGTTCTTGCCATTTCCGTAAGTGGAGACAAAGTAACTAATCTATTGAGATGATTTGATTTCTTTATCATTTTAAAAACCTCTTTTACAATCAATTTTCCTCCGCCTTTCTTATTTGACCAAACAGTGTAAGCTATAGCAATTTTTCCAACATTTTGATCCCTATTGGCGCTTTGTAAGAATGCATCTTTACTTAAAAGATCCAATTCATTGACAGTTTTTGGAATTTTATTAGTAAATGCAAAACACATAACAGCATGAATTTCATCCTGGAATTTAACACCAAAAATTTTTCTTCCATAACTCGTTCTAAATTCATTATCTAACTCTGGCCTTACAGGATCTTTTGAGGTTTCACATTCTGTTAATTCTATTAACTCTGCACCTTTTACCCAATCATAAAAATTTTTAAAATTTTTTTTTAAATCTGTTTTACTTTTTATAAATCTAGCTTTTATCTTTTGTGTAATTTCTTTATTCATTCTTTTTTAACACTATTTCAAAGTTACCTTTTGAAGGACTATTAGCAGCATCTTCATCTATTTTAAAAATTTTATCCATAAGTTCGTTATTGTTTTTTATAAAATTTGGAATTGAATATTTTAGTATACTTAAATCTTTAGATTGATATGGGTCATTAGTATTTTTAGATCTTAATCCTTTTCCAGTTATTATATTTATTCTATTAACTTTCTTTTCAAAACAATCTAAAATAAACGAATGTATTTTAGTATTCGCATTATCTAAAGTATAACCATGCAGATCTATTGACTTTTCTATATTCATATTAAATTTCTCATCATGAACTTCATCTTTAATTTCTATTTTCTCTGAATTTTCTAAAAAATTTTCCCAATCTTTTTTATCTTTATCTGAAAGTTTATCCGTCAATTATGCTTGGGTATCAATTAATAACCAGTTTGGATTATTTGATCTACTATCTTTAGAAAATTTCCAAACATCATGTACTTTTTTAACTTTTTCAGGGTCTCCGGATATGACCTTATTTTCTTTATCTTTTATACAAGAAATAATTTCGCTTACAAACTCAACAGTAACTTCAAACATATTTTTATTTTGTTTATGATCTTTAATTTCTGCAGAATTAATTCCTACAAAAGTAGTTTCAGATGAATAGTTTTTTGAATTTCTTTCATTAAGGGCAGAATTAAATTACTCGTATACATTTAAATCTAATAATGATTTTATATCTTTAAGCTTTCCTTTAGAAAAATTTGTAACTATAGTTTCATAAGCAATTTGAGCACCTTTTAAAAACTCCTTTTTTTCACTTTCATCAAAAGTTTCGGAATTTAAATTTTTTTTTGTATTAACTTCAACTGTTTCTTGCTGGAAATTTGACTTAATATCTTCAAATCCTGTTTTTTTACCTAAAATACCTCTTAATCTTAGAAATATGAAACCCGCTATCATTGCAAGTAATATTATATCGATGTATTCAAAACTATAACTCATAATATGATAATATTTACTATATTGAATAATTCAACCTGCTAATTACATAATAGACAAATGAACACAGTATTATTACTTATAATTGGTATTCCGATCATTGAAATTTATCTATTTATTAAAATTGGAACTCAAATTGGTGCTTTCAATACAATTTGCTTAATTTTTTTGACAGCTATCATAGGAGTGGCTTATGCAAGACACGAAGGATTTAATACTTTGAAATCAGGAATTTCTGGATTGATGAAAAATGAAATTCCAATTTATGAAATAATCTCAGGTGCTACCCTTGCATTTGCCGCATTACTTTTAATTTTGCCTGGTTTTGCGACAGATACTTTAGGTATTTTATTAGTTTTTCCCTACTCTAGAAAACTATTTATAAAATATTTTTCAAGGAATTATCATAAAAATAAAAAAACTCCTAAAGAAAAAAACTTTATTGAAGGCGAATACAAAGATATAGATGATGAAAAATGACCATTAAACATCAAATCGTTCTTAGTTACACAAAAGATTTATCTGTTGAAACACCTGATGCTGAATCCCTAATTTATGCGAGAGAAAATATTTCTAAATACTCTTTAAATTTAGATTTGAATTCTAAATTTTTAAAAAATAAAATGATAGAAGTAGAAACAAAGCTAACTTATCAAGACAAAAATAAAAATAAAAATAAAACTTTTTTCGAAATGATTTATGCTACTATAGTTAAAATAGAGGAAGAAAACCCTAACAAAGAAGATATAAAGAAATTCATTTTATGCGATTTACAAATTAAAATTTATCCAGAAATAGAAAAAATATTTATAGAAATATTAAGGCTATCTGGCTTTCCAGATATACATATAAATAGCAAAATTGATTTTAATAAACTCTATAATGAAAGAAAAAATTAGAAAAAATTTTTTTTTAAGTTTTTTTTTAAGAATTCTTTATGTTGTTTAATTTCATCTTGAGAAGGAAAAATTATTTTTTTTGAATAATCATTTGTTTTTTGATTATTTGTATTTTTCTTTAATTCGTTAGAGTTATTAAAATTTAATTTTGGTTCTCTTTGATCAAGTAAATTTATATACACCTTTGCTAGTAATTCACAATCTATGAGAGCAGTATGTTTATCTCTTCTGGAATTGTCTATTCTGAACCTTTTACACAAAGCATCAAGGCTTATTCCAGAGCCTGGAAATTTGTTTCTAGCTATATCTAGAGTGTCTACAATATTCGTTTTAGTTATTTTTTCTTTACCAGCAATTGTAAGTTCATTATTTAAATGTGCGATATCAAACTCTGCATTGTGAATTATTATTTTCTTATCCTCAATAAATTTAAGAAAATCGTCTGCAATTTCAGAAAACTTATGCTTATCTGATAAAAAATCATCTGAATATCCATGAACCTTAAATGCTTCTTCAGAAACTTTTCTCTCTGGATTTAAATAAAAATGAAATATATTTTTTGTTGGTATAAGTTCGCTTAATTCTATGCATCCTATTTCTACAATTCTATGACCGTCTTTTACTGAAAGACCAGTTGTTTCAGTATCAAGAACTATTTCTTTCATAAAGTATTCTTTCTTTAATTAATTTAACTGATTTTTTAATAGTTAGAAGTTTAAAATCATTTTTAATTATAAAATTAGATATTCTTTTTTTATGAGATAGTTTTTTCTGCAATTTTCTAAAATTCTCTATAATTTTTTTATTGTAATTTTTTCTTTTGTTTAAACGTAAATCAATTTGTTTTTTTTTAGAGTCTACAAAAATCAATATATTTTTTTTTTTATTTAAATTATTTTCAATCAATAATGGAATATCTAAAACTACAATTTTTTTTTTAACGTTTTTTTTTAAAAAGGCGTTCATTTTTTTTCTAACAATAGGATGAACAACGTTAACTATTTTTTTTAGGTTATTATTATTTGCTAAAATTGCTCTTGATAATTCAGCTTTATTGATTGGGAATGTTTTTATATATTTAGGTAACTTTTTTTTTATTTTTCTATAACAATTCTTATTCTTTCGATAAATTTTATTAACTTCAATATCTGCATTAAAGACAGGACATTTAAATAATTTTGATACAAAACTTTTTCCCGATCCAATATCTCCTAGAATTCCAACAACTATCATTAGTCTAACAATTTAATTGTTTCATCATTTATTTGTGGCATTAACTTATGCCAAATAGTAAATGCTTGATGTGCTTGATAGATAAACATCATTTTTCCATTTTCTGTTCTATTCCCAAATAATTTTGCTCTTTTTAAAAAAAGAGTTTCTCTTGGGTTATAAATAACATCATAGAAAAATTTATTTGGTCCATTAGCAGAATAATCAAATTTAAGACTATCTTCATTTTTTAATCCAATACTTGTTGCATTAATAATCATGTCAAAATCTATTGTCTCTCCCCAATCTAATATTTCAATATCTTTGAATAAGACTTTTAAGTTTTTTGCTTTTTCTTTAGTTCTGTTTGTTAATATAATTTTTGAAGCTTTCATTTTATTAAGTGCATATATTATTGAAGGAGCAACTCCACCTGCACCCAATATAAATACTTTTTTGTTAGAAATATCATATTTTGCATATTTAATAGCCAATTCAAAACCAGCAATATCTGTATTATGGCCAATTGTAATTCCATCTTGGAAATAAATTGTGTTAACCGATTGTGTATCTTTTGCTTCTGGGCTTAGTTCGTCCAAAAATGGAATTACTGCTTTTTTAAATGGAACTGTAACGTTAACACCATTTATTTTTTCTTTTTTAACATCGTAAATGATATTTTTAATCTCACCTTCATCAAGTTTGATTTTATCATAAATTGCATCAATATTATTTTCCTTTAACCAATGGTCGTGGAGTATGGGCGACAAAGAATGTTCAATTGGATTTCCAATAACTAAATATTTTTTCATTACAAAGAATTTATATATTCCTTTATTTTTTTAACTGGAAGGCCCATAATTGTATTCTCATCACCTTCTATTTTTGCAAATAATGCTCTACCCTCTCCTTCGATTTGATATACATTATAAGAAAATAAAGCTTCATCGCTAATCTTTTCTAAATATTCTTTAAGTTTTTCATCTGTCATTTTTTTCATGGTCAACGCAGCTTTATCTGTATAATTCCAAATCATTGAACCATTTTTTGAAATACAAACTGAGCTTATTAGGTAATGTTTTTTACCATTAAGTTTTTTTAAAATATTTAGGGCTTCATCTCTATCTAATGGTTTTGAAATTATTTCACCATCTAAATCAATAACACTGTCTGCTCCAAGAACAATTTCATTATTTTTTTTCTGGCTGACTTTGTTTGCTTTTAATTCAGCTAAATTTTTTGAAATAATCTCAGGAGGCGCTCCTTCATTTGTAAGGCTTTCTTTAACTAAATCTTCATCAACATTTGAGGGTTCTACCGTACAAGTGATATTATTTTTATCTAATATTTCCTTTCTTACTTTACTCTTTGAGGCTAGAATTAAGTTAAACATTTTTTCTATTCTTTATCTCATAAATTTTTATTATTGAAGTAGCAGTTTCTTCTACGGATTTCCTTGTAACATCTATAGTTGGCCAATTGTTAACTCTGAAAGTTTTTTTTGAGCTTTCCAATTCTTTTTTTATTTCGCTAAGATTTATATACTCCGATTTATTTTTCTCTTTAAGAGAAATAAGTCTATTTTTTCTTATTTCATAAAGCCTGTCTGCTTCTGTTGTTAAACCAACAACACAAGGTTTAAATTTAAGGTTTTTCATTTTTTCTGGTAGAGATTTTTCATTTACAAGTGGAATATTTGAAGTTTTGTAGCCTCTATTAGCTAGATAAATTGATGTTGGTGTTTTACTTGTCCTGCTAACCCCAAGAATTATAATATCTGATTTTTCAATATCTTGAATGTTATTTCCATCATCATGATTTATTGTAAATTGTATAGCTTCTATTCTATCATAATACTCTTTATTTAAAATATGTTGGCCGCTTGGCTCATGCGATGCTTTTTGATTTAAAATCTTTGAAAAATTTAAAATCAGTTCTCCAAGAACTCCAAAACATGGAATTTTTTTTTTACTAGATTTATCTGTAAGAAATTTAGCCAAACTACTATTAACTATAGTATATAATATTATCGAATTTTTATTTTTAGATGCATTTTCAATAATTTTCTTTATTTGGGTTTCGGTTCTAATAAATGAAAGCCTATTAATTTCATAATTAAAGTTTTCAAATTGAGCTTTCAACGCAAAAAAAATTCTATCTAGAGTTTCGCCCGTTGAGTCTGATATAAGATAAATATTATGTGAATTTTTCATGTATAAAATATTTATAAAATACCAATTAAATAATAAAAATATAGATTTCTATTTAATGATAAAAATTTTAACTTAAATTAACTTAAAATTAACAAATAATACATTGTGAATATGTTTTGTTAATTTATTAAGTTTATTTGTTTTTAGATATTATCGTTGTAAAATAACGGTTTTGAATGGTTATATTGTTAATAATATCTTAATAAACTGTGATAATTCGATAATTTACGTTATTCACGTTTCATAATACTAATATAACTAAATATTAATCTTTTATTATATGACACCAATTAAGAACTGTATTGTAAACAAAAATACAACTAATAATCCTATATGGTTGATGAGACAAGCTGGTAGATACCTCCCTGAGTTTAGGGAAATAAGAAAACAAAATCAAGATTTTATAAAACTATGTTTAAATGAGGATTTATCTTCTGAAATAACTTTACAACCTATTAAAAGATTTAGTTTTGACGCTGCCATTATATTTTCAGATATTTTAATGCTCCCTTATGCGATTAATCAGGAAGTTAAATTTGAGAAAGGTTTTGGTCCTAAATTGGGTAATTTAAACATAGATCTTATTAAAGAAACAAAAGAAACAGATTTTACTAATAAATTAAAACCTGTTTATAATTCAATATCATTGACATCTCGAAGCAGTTTATTAAAAAATAAAGATTTAATTGGTTTTGTTGGAGCGCCTTGGACAATTCTTGTTTATATGATTAATAAAATATCCCCTAAGAAGAACCTTACGGATCAGTTTTTTAATGATAAAATCTTATTATCCGAACTAATTAAGATAATAGAAAGATTTTTAAAACTTCATATAAAAAATCAAATAAATGCTGGAGCTAACTTAATACAAATTTTTGATAGTTGGGCAGGCTTGCTTCAAAGTGAAATTGAAGAATTTATTTATATGCCAACAAAAAACTTAGTTGAGTACACTAAATCTTTAAACACTCCTGTGATATGTTTTCCTAGAGAAATAAAAAATTATAAAAATTATTGTGACATAGTTAAACCAGATGTAGTCAATATTGATTATAATGTAGACCCTATTTATATAGAAAAAGAAATTAGTATACCTATCCAAGGAGGAATGGATCCAAAAGTTATGTTAACTGATAAAGAAAATCTTAAAAAAGAGGCGAAAAGGTATCTAGATATTTTCAAAGATCATCCATATATTTTTAATTTAGGTCACGGTGTATTACCAGAGACAGACCCCAATATGGTAGATTATTTGGTGAAAATGGTAAAAGATTATTAAGTTATTAGTAATAAAAATTATTTATACAGGTTAGTTTTTTATGATCCAACATTATACACACCCTAAAAGAAAAACAAAAGTTGTATTTGTTCAACTTGGATCACCTTCAGAACCATCAACCAAGGCTTTAAGAAAATACCTTCGTAAATTTTTAGGTGACCCAAGGGTTGTTGATATAAATCCATGGCTCTGGAAAATAATTTTAAATTTTTTTGTATTACCTTTTAGACCACAAAAGTCCGCAAAACTTTATGCTAGAATTTGGGATGGTAAAAGCTTTCCTCTTATAACTAATACTAAAAATTTTACAAAAAATGTGAGTGAGGAATTAAAGAAAATTGACCCAAAAGGTTATGTTGAGGTCAACCATGCTTTTCTTTTATCACCACCATATGTAAATGAAGTTTATGATAGTTGGGAAGAAGATTTAAAAAAAGGGGTTGGTGCAACAAAGCTACTTGTTATACCAATGTTTCCCCAGTATTCTGAAAGTACTATAGCCTCAGGTATAGATGCATTAGCAAAAGAATTGTCAAAGAGAGTAAAAATCCCAACCTTTGAAGTAATTACAAACTTCCACAGAACCCATGCCTTTATTGATAATTCCGTGAGTCAAGTGGATTTAAAACTAAATGAGTTAAAAAATATTGGAAAAAAAATAGACAGTTTAGTAATTACTTTTCATGGAATGCAAAAAAGAAGAATTGTAAGCAAAGGTGATGACTACTATAGGCATTGTTACGAAACATTTTGTCTTATTACTAGTAGTCTAAAAAATATTAACCAAGAACAATGTATGATGAGTTTTCAAAGTCGTTTTGGTTCTGAAGAATGGATAACTCCTTACACAGAAGATGTAGTAAAAAAATTAATATCTGAAGGAAAGAAAGAAATCGCAATATACTCACCAAGTTTTGTTGCAGATTGTCTTGAAACTTCTGACGAATTAGGTCATGAGCTTGTAAAAGATGCGAAAGAATGGGGTGGCAATGTTTACCCAATAGATTGCCTTAATTCAAATAAAGAATGGTGTAGAGATTTTGCAAAATACACCTTTGTTCAAGCAGAAGGCTCAGCACAAGATAAGGAAGATATTGAATATCAACTTGAAGAAAAATATTATCAAAAAATGCCACAACAAATAATGAAAAAAGTATAGAATTATTTAAAATGTCTGGTTATTTAATAATTTATTCAAGTACAGACGGACACACAAAAATTATTTGTGAAAAAATAAGAAGTATTTCAAAAAATAGAAATTATATAAAAATAGTTTCCTTAAGTGAAGCAAGAGATTTAAACTTACAGATATATGAACACGTTATAATTGGAGCAAGCATTAGGTATGGGAAGCATAATAAAAATCTATATAAATTTATTTCTTCAAATAAAGAGATTCTTGAAAAAAAAAGAAGTGCTTTCTTTTCAGTAAATGTTGTTGCAAGAAAACCAGAAAAAAATACTCCAGAAACAAATCCCTATATGCAGAAATTTTTAAAGATTTCTAATTGGAAGCCAGATAAATTAGGAGTGTTCGCCGGCAAGGTCGATTATCCAAAATATAATTTTATAGATAAACTCCTTATTCAGTTAATAATGTTTATTACCAAAGGTCCCACAGATACCTCAAAATCTTACGATTTTACTGATTGGACTAAAGTAGAGGACTTTTCTAAAGAAATAGATCAAATAACCTTATAATTAGCTTTTAATTGATTGATTTATAGGGGTTGAAATTTATTAATCAGTATATATATTTAATCCATCTAACAAATAAAAATCCCCAAACATGAATATTCAAGAACTAAAAGAAAAAAGCTCGGAAAAGTTAATTACAGAGGCTGAGAAATTAGGCATCGAAAACGCAAGTACTTTAAGAAGACAAGAAATATACTTTGCAATATTAAAAAAATTAGCTGAAAAAGGTGAAGAAATTACAGGTGGAGGAGTTTTACAACTTCTTCAAGACGGATTTGGTTTTTTAAGAGCAATGGAATCAAACTATTTACCAGGCGCCGATGATATCTATGTTAGTCCGAGTCAAATAAGAAGATTTGGTTTGAGAACAGGCGATACTGTTGAGGGGCCTATAAGATCTCCAAAGGAAGGAGAAAGATATTTTGCACTTTTACAAGTTAGTAAAATTAACTTTGAAGAACCTGATAAATTTAAACATAAGATTGCATTTGATAATTTAACACCGCTTTATCCTAATAAACAATTTGTCATGGAAGTTGAGTCAAATAAAGTTGAAAAAAAACCTGATTTAACTCCAAGATTAATCGATCTAGTTAGCCCGATAGGAAAAGGCCAAAGATCCTTAATTATTTCTCCCCCAAAAGCTGGTAAAACAATGATTTTGCAGAGTATTGCAAATTCAATATCAGCTAATCACCCAGAATGTTATTTAATGGTTCTATTGATTGACGAAAGACCGGAAGAAGTAACGGACATGCAGAGGACAGTTAAGGGAGAAGTAATAAGTTCTACTTTTGATGAACCCGCTCAAAGGCACGTTGCAGTAGCTGAAATGGTAATTGAAAAAGCAAAAAGATTAACTGAACATAAAAAAGATGTTGTAATATTGCTTGACTCGATAACAAGGTTAGGAAGAGCCTACAATGCTGTAGTTCCAAGCTCTGGTAAAGTTTTAACTGGAGGTGTAGATGCAAACGCACTGCAAAGACCCAAAAGATTTTTTGGAGCGGCTAGAAATATTGAGGAAGGCGGCTCATTAACCATTATAGCCACTGCTTTAATTGATACTGGAAGTAGAATGGACGAAGTAATTTTTGAAGAATTTAAAGGAACTGGTAATAGCGAAACAATTTTGGATAGAAAAATATCTGAAAAAAGAATCTATCCTGCAATCGATATAACTAAATCAGGAACAAGAAGAGAAGAATTATTATTCAATAAAAATGATTTACAAAAGATGAATGTTTTAAGAAGAATTATTGCCCCAATGGGTTCAATGGATGCAATCGAGTTCATTAATTCTAAATTAAAGAGTACTAAAAATAATGCTGAATTTTTTAACTCAATGAACAAACCATCTTAAAGTAATTTATAAATAACCTAATTCTTTCATTTCATTATTAAATTCTTTTTCAATTTTATCTATATTCTCCTTTTTTAATATTTTCTTCCAATTATTTTCTGGTCCTAAATTAAAAAAAGTTTTCTTTTCTCCAGT
>CACACV010000019.1 GCA_902531025.1 uncultured Pelagibacteraceae bacterium
GATTTAATTTTAATTCAGTTAATGCAAAATTTAATGTTAATGCAAGAACTGCTATACTACAAGATTATCTTTCAGGTAAAATTCTATATGAAAAAGATGCAGACAGAAAAATTTTTCCTGCATCTATGACAAAAATAATGACAACTATTATTGCTTTTGATTTATTGAAAAATAATGAAATTAGTTTAGATGATAAGTTTATAGTTTCTGAAAATGCTTGGAGACTCTCGGAAGCTGGATACTCTTCTATGTTTATAATGGTTGGTGATGAAATTTCTGTAGAAAATTTATTAAGAGGTATAATTGTTTCATCTGGTAATGATGCTTGTATTGCGTTAGCTGAAGGAATTGCAGGTTCTGAAGAAGAGTTTGCAATTTTGATGAATGAAAAAGCTCAGGAAATAGGTATGGAAAATTCCAATTTTTCTAATTCATCTGGGATTAACGCTCCAGATAATATTTCTACAGTCAGAGATATTTTAATTATGTCTAATTATTTAATTAAAAATTATCCATTATATTATGAGTACTTTAAAGAAAAAGAATTTACTTGGGATAGAACAGGTGGTGATCCTATTAAACAAGGTAACAGAAATCCCTTGTTGTATAAAAATATAGGAGCCGATGGTATTAAAACTGGATATTTGGCTTATGAAAAATATTCTTTAGCTTCATCAATTAAAAGAAAAGATAGAAGGTTGATTGCTGTTGGAAGTGGTTTTAATACAAAGAATGAAAGATCTAAAGAATCTTTAAAACTATTGACATGGGGTTTAACAAAATTTGATACTATTAAAATAGCTAAAAAAAATGAAATTTTTACTAAAATAGATGTATGGCATGGAAAAAAAAACAAGCTAAATGCACATGTCAATTCAGATATATATAAAACCATACCTAAAGCTAAAAAAAAGTATTTAAAAGTGGTTGTTACTTATGATGGTCCAATATCAGCACCTATAACAAAAAATGATAAAGTGGCTCAATTAAAAATTATATTTAAAGATGAAATTATTGGAAATTATGACCTACTTGCATCAGAAGATATAAAAAAACAAAATATTTTATCAAGATTAATAACATCTATTAATTTCTTATTATGGGGCGATGTCTAAAAACCCAGTAATAATATTTGAAGGAACGGAAGCTTCAGGAAAATCAACAAATCTAAATCTTGTTTCTAAATATTTAAAAAATAAAGGAAAAAAATATATTAAATTACGTGAACCTGGAGGTAGTAATTTTTCAGAAAACGTCAGGAAACTTCTGCTTAATAAAAACTATAAACTAAATTACAAAACTGATTTAATGCTTTTTTATGCAGCGAGATCTGAGAATTTTCAAAAAATAATAAAAAAAAATTATAAGAAAAAAATTATTTTAATTGATCGATTCACAGACTCAACTATAGCTTATCAACACTTTGGAATGAATATAGACATTAAAACAATCAATACATTAAATAAGTTAATTATTGGAAATTTTAAACCTAATATTACATTTTTGAGTATTGTAAACAATAAAAATTTAAAATTAAGATTAAATAAAAGATTGAAATTGAATAGATATGATAAATTTAAATTTAATTTTTATAATAAGGTTCAAAAAGGTTATTTGAAATTATCTAAAAATCGTACAAATTATATTATTTTGAACTCTAATAAAAGTTCAATAGAACAAATTAATCAAATCATAATTAAAAAATTAGAAAAGATTATTTAATGTCTAGAAATAATTTAGTTGGACATGACCATTATTTAAATAATTTTTTAACACTTTACAAAAATAATAAACTTCCTAACAAAATACTCTTATCAGGGAAAAAAGGCATAGGTAAATCATTGTTGATCAAGCATCTTGTATATAATATTTTTGATGAACAGAATTCAAACTATTTAATAGATAAAAATAATCATCCTAATGTGTTAAATATTAAAAAAAAAGATGAAAAAAAAAATATTGAAATTGATCAAATAAGAGAAATCATAAGATTTACAAATCAATCTTCATTTAATAATAAATCGAGATTTATAATTATTGATGACTCTGAATATCTAAATATTAATTCTTCGAATGCATTATTAAAATCTTTGGAAGAACCTAACTACAATGTATATTTTTTGCTTATTTTTAATTCTGATTTACAGATTTTAGATACTATCAAATCTAGATGTTTAGAGATTAAAGTTAACTTGTCTTTGGAGAATACAAAATTAATAGTTAATAACTATTTTAAAGATAAAATATATGATGACATTAATGAAACTTTATTAAATTTTTATTCTACTCCAAAATTTTTAATATCTTTGGTTATTTACTTGCAAGAAAATAATTTATCATTAATTGATACGAATATTAATATTTTGGTCAAAAATATTATTGATAATAAACACTACAATAAAGATACTTTTGTTAAAGAATATCTAAATTACATTGTTGAATTATTTTTTTACAATCATATAAACAAAACAAAAAAAATTTCATATAAAGTAAAGAAATATTATTATTCAAAAATATCAAATATTAAAAAATTTAATCTAGATTATGAAACTTTTTTTTTAGAATTTAAGGATAATTTATTAAGTGAGTAAAAATTTTTATATTACAACCCCAATATATTACCCATCTGCTAAGCCCCATATGGGTCATGCATATTCAAGCATAATTGCTGATTTTTTTTCTCGTTTTAAAAAAATTGATGGATACAATGTGTATTTTTTGACTGGAACCGATTATAGAAATAAAAAAAGAATTAATAAAAATTTAGAGGATAATAAAGTCAATTTAATTATTGGGACCCATGCTCTATTTCAAAAAAAAATTAAGTTTAATAAGCTTGGGTTAATAATTATCGATGAGCAGCATAAATTTGGGGTTAATCAAAGAAAGGAACTTTCTGATAAAGGTGGTGATGATAGTGATGTTTTGGTAATGTCAGCGACACCTATACCTAGAACAATGATGATGACAGTATATGGTGACATGGATATTACTTTGATAAGACAAAAACCCAAAAATAGAAAAGAAATTAAAACCTATAGCAAACTAGATACAAAAATAGAAGAAGTGATCAATTTTGCAAAAAAAGAAATATCAAATGGTGGACAAGTATTCTGGGTATGTCCGTTAATTGAAAAATCAAAAAAATTAGATCATCAATCTGCTGTAGAGAAAAATAAGCACTTACGTAAATATTTTAACGATCGCGTTGGGTTAATTCATGGCACAATGGAAAAAGATAATAAAGATAAAATTTTAAATGATTTTTTAAATAAAAAAATAGATGTTTTGGTATCAACAACTGTTATTGAGGTTGGAATTGATTTCCCAAATGCAAATATAATTGTAATAGAAGATGCAAATAAATACGGCTTATCTCAACTACACCAATTAAGAGGTCGTGTAGGAAGAGGAGAAAAAAATAGTTATTGTGTTTTATTGTTTAAATCTCATTTAAGTGAAAATGCTAAAAAAAGGATTAACATTCTAAAAAGTTCTAATGATGGTTTTGATATATCTGAACAAGATATGATATTAAGAGGTTATGGCGATATACTTGGGTTTAAACAGAGTGGAATTAAAAAATTTAAATTAGCAGATCCTATTTTACATAAAGATTTGTTTGAATTAGCAGAAGTAGAAATTAAAAAAATAGAAAATAATAATTCTAAGATAGGAGAATACTATAAGCTTTTAAAATTGTATGATAAAGCTTCAATAATTAATGATATTATTTAGCATCTATTTCAGATGTTCCTGCTGATACTATAAACTTAGAAGCTTCCTCAAATGACATATCTAAATAAATTATTTCATCTTTTGGAAACATCAATAAAAATCCACTAGTAGGATTAGGGGTTGTGGGAACAAAAACATTAACTAAATCAGAATTCGTTTTTTGAGATATTTCGCCTTTATTATCTTTTGTTGCAAATCCGACAGCCCAACTACCCTTACGAGGGTACTGAATTAAAACAACACTTTTTTTATTACTGTCTTTATTCGGAGCAAGACTCTCTGTCATTTGACCTATAGCAGAATAAATAGTTCTTAATATTGGTATTCTTTTAAATAAATCATTAACAAATTTTAGAATTCTTTTTCCTATAAATGATAAAGATATACCCCCAATTAATGTTATAAATATTACAGACAATAAAATTTCTAGTCCAGGTATAGCAAAAGGTAAATAATTATTTGGATTTAGATTATACGGAATAAGTTTTGAAGAAACTGAGATAAAAAATTTTGTTAAATATAAAGTTATTCCTATTGGAACAAGGACAACTATACCGGTAATAAAATAATTTCTTAACTTGGCAAAAATAGAGGTAGATTTTTTTTTTAATTTAGCCATATTTTATAATTAAATTTGCATATAAATTAGTGTAAATTAAGCAAATATTATTTATTTGTAATTACATGTATTATAGTTTTTTAAAAAAGTGAATAGAAGAAATTTTATACAATTGTTAGGATGTGGTTGTTTATCAATGGGTTTACACTCATGCACAACAGCTCCTATTACTGAACGTAAACAATTAAAAATTATCCCCGAATCTAAATTAAATGCACAAGCTGCAGCAATTTATGAAAAAATTAAAGAAAAAGAAAAAATGAGTGATGATATTAAGACTTTGAATCTTATTAAAAATATTGGAAGCAAAATGGAGAATTCTATCTCTGAATATTTTTATAGAGAAAATTTAAAAGATCCAACATCAAATTTTCAGTGGGAATATATTTTAATTGAAAATAAAAAAGTTAAAAACGCATGGTGTATGCCTGGTGGTAAAATTGCTATTTATACAGGCATATTAGACGTAACTAAAAATAAAAATGGATTAGCGGCAGTTATGGGCCATGAAGTTGCTCATGCAGTAGCAAAACATTCGGTCGAAAGAGCTAGTAGAAGCGCCTTACTTCAAACCGGTACGACATTAATAAATATTGCAACAGGTGGAAAAATTTCAGAAATTAATAGAGCCACTGGTATGGACACTGTGGGTTTATTATCTTCTATTGGTATTATGAATCCATTTAATAGAAAACAAGAAACTGAAGCTGATTACTTAGGAATGATTTTTGCATCTTTATCAGGTTATGATATTCGAGAAACAGTATATGTGTGGGAAAGAATGAAGGAGGCTAATAAAGGGAAAGAACCTCCAGTATTTATGAGTACACATCCATCATCAACAAATAGAATAAATAATATTACAGAATGGACGAATGAGATTATTTTAAAATATCCGCCTATTGTATAGTTGTGGTGAGCCCTGTTGGACTCGAACCAACGACCCATTCCTTAAAAGGGAATTGCTCTACCAACTGAGCTAAGGGCCCAACCTCGTGTTTTATATTCATTTTTTTAAAATTTTCAATGTAAAAAATTATAATAGATTAAAATACTTATCGTAAAATTTTTCAAAAGTACCTTTTTTAATATTTTTTCTAATTTCTAACATTAGTTCTTGATAAAAGTTAATATTGTTCAAAGTAAGTATCATCGATGCCAACATTTCATTTGTATTAAATAAATGATTTAAATAATTTTTTGAATATTTATTTAGATCAAATTTTGATACATTTGGATCTAATGGTGAATTATCATTTTGATTCTTTGAATTTCTAATCTGAACTCTACCATTCCATGTAAATGCCAAACCTGTCCTACCCGATCTTGTTGGTAGTACACAATCAAACATATCAATACCTCTTTTAACGGCACCAAGTATATCTGATGGAGTGCCAACACCCATTAAATATCTGGGTTTGTTAATTGGCATATGATCTTTTAAATAATCAAGTACTTTAAACATTTCTTCTTGAGTATCACCTACTGCCAATCCGCCTATTGCATATCCATCAAATCCTATATTAGTTAATGATTCTAAAGAAATATTTCTTAAATCATTAAATAAACCTCCTTGAACGATTCCAAAAAGAGCTTTGTGCGGATTAGATCCAAATGTATTTTTAGATCTTTGAGCCCATTCAATAGAAAGCTCCATAGATTTTTTTATCTTATTATAATCAGTAGATTTTTTAGGACATTCATCCATGACCATGACAATGTCTGAATTTAAAGATTTTTGAATTTTTATACTTTCTTCTGGACTTAAAACATATTTTTTTCCATCTATATGAGATTGAAATATAGCGCCCTTTTCTCTATCAATTTTATTTAATTTTGAAAGAGACATGACCTGAAAACCTCCTGAGTCAGTTAGTATAGGTAATGAACAATTCATAAATTCATGAAGTCCGCCAACGGCCGATATTCTCTCAACGCCAGGTCTAATCATTAAATGATAAGTGTTAGACAAAATTATCTCACTACCAGTTTTAATGATGTCATTAATAAATGCACCTTTAATAGTAGCTTGTGTGCCTACGGGCATAAAAGCAGGAGTATTTATATTTCCTCTACTGGTCTCTATAACACCTGATCTTGAATAATTTTCTGTAAAATTAACATTAAAATTAAATTTTTTTAATGCCATTCATTTTTATTCAGATTTAAAACTTATTATTTTATCAGGATCAGAAACAGATCCATTGTTATTGCTATCACCTTTTTTTATCATATCCACAAATTCCATACCTTCTACTACTTTACCGAAAACGGTATACTGTCTATCCAAAAATGATGCTTGCTCAAAACAAATAAAAAATTGGCTATTAGCACTATTAGGGTCAGAAGATCTTGCCATTGACAAGGTTCCTCTTTCATGAGGAACATCACTAAACTCTTCTTTTAAATCAGGTAATTCAGATCCACCGATACCAGCTCTTCTTAAATCAAAATCTTTTGATTCAGAGTTTCCAAACTTAACATCTCCGGTTTGTGCCATGAAACCATCTATGACCCTGTGAAAAACAACATTATCATATTTTCCACTATTTGCTAATTCGGTAATTCTTTTAACATGGTTTGGAGCTACATCAGGAAACATTTCTATTTTTACATTTCCATTCTTAAGCTTTAATATCATAATATTCTCCTTTGCTATTGCATTGTTAGTTAAAATTAGAATTAAGTAAAAAAAAATATGAATATACTTAAACATAAATATTTTTTAATGATTTGATTGTACTTGTGGTTGTAAATTTTCTCAGATCCCCTTTATGTTGAGCGATTTCTTTCACAAATCTTGAAGAAATAATTTGATTTTCTAGATCAGACATAAGAAATATTGTTTCTATTTTATTATTAAGTTTTCTATTCATACCAGCTAATTGAAACTCATACTCAAAATCTGATACAGCTCTTAATCCTCTTAATATAATATTAGATCTATATTTTTTACAAAGGTCAGTTGTCAAAGAATCAAAAGTTATGATATCAATTTTGCTCTTTTTAAATTTTAAATCTTTAAAAATTGCTTTTTTTACTATTTCTACTCTTTCATCAATTGAAAACAAAAAATTCTTTTGATTTCCATCTGATATCCCGACTACAACTTTATCGACAAATTTTAGAGCTTTTTTAATTACATCAATATGACCAAAGGTAATAGGATCAAATGTTCCAGGGTAAATTGCAATATTTTTCATTATATAAGATTATCATCAAGTTTAATTGCAGAAACTACTTTTTCGTCTCCAGATAACTTGATTATTCTAACACCTTGTGTGTTCCTTCCTGCAACTCTGATTTCCATTACAGAAGTTCTAATGACCCTTCCTTTGTTGGTAGAAATAAGAATTTGATCACCTTCAAAGACAGGAAAGGATGAAGAAACATTACCATTTCTTGAAGAATTTACTATTCCTATAATCCCTTTTCCTCCTCTATTTGTAACTCTAAAATCATAATGAGAGGTTCTTTTTCCATAACCATTTTCTGTAATTGATAAAATATATTTTTCCTTTGCTGCATTTTCAGATTTGCCATCTTTATTTTTGTTTTTATTTTTTATGTCGTGATTAATAATTGATAGCGAAACTATATTATCATTCTCGGCTAAATTTATACCCCTTATACCTTTAGAAGATCTTCCTTTAAATACTCTTAATTTTTTTGATTCAAATCTTATACATTTTCCCAGTTTTGTATTTAGAATAATATCTTGATCATCTTTACAAATTTTAACACCAATAATTTTATCGTCATTATCAAGTTTCATTGCAATTTTACCTGAAGAATTAATTGACGTGAAATCTACTAAATTATTTTTTCTAATTTTTCCTTTGCTAGTAGCAAATATTATATGCATATTTTCTTTATCAACGTTGTCATCAGGAAAAGGCATTATTGAACTTATGGATTGATGATTTTTCAATGGTAATATATTGAATAAAGATTTACCTTTTGATGTTGCTGAACCTTCAGGAATTTTCCACGCTTTGATTTTATAAGCCAATCCTTGCGTTGAAAAAAATAAAACAGATGTATGAGTATTTACTGAAAGAGTTTGCACAACAGAGTCTTCATCTCTTGTTTTTATTCCAGTCTTTCCTTTTCCACCTCTTTTTTGTTGTTTTACACTACTTAAAGCTCCTCTTTTTATATATCCTTGCAGTGTTATTGTAATAATTACGGACTCTTTATGTATGGTTTCTTCTATATCGTAATTTAATATAGCATCAATTATTTTTGTTCTTCTTGGGAAAGAAAATTTATCTTTTATCGTTTGTAGATCAGAACTAATAACTTTTAGCAATTCATTTTTAGAATTAATTATTTTTTTATATTTGGTTATTAATTCAGCTAATTTTTTAAGCTCTTGTTCAATTTCATTAATACCTAAGGCAGTTAGTTTTTGTAATCTTAATTCTAAAATTGAAACTACTTGATCTGATGATAATGTATAGTTGCCTTTATAATTTTTATTATCAACTAATTTTATTAATTTTGAAGATTTAACTATTTTCCACTTTGTTTTTAATAGTGCGTTTTTTGCATCATCGGGGTTTTTTGATGATCTAATTATTTTAATTACTTTATCAATATTTTCGACACTTACTGACAAACCTACTAGTATATGTGCTCTATCTTCAGCTTTTTTTAAATCAAATTTAGTTTTTTTAATTACTACGTCTTCTCTAAATTTTAAAAAACTTTCTAAGAAATCTTTAAGGCTACATGTTTTTGGTTTGTTATCTACTATAGCTAGACTATTAAACCCAAATGAACTTTCTATTGATGTATACTTATAAAGCTGTCTTTTAACAGTTTCCGGTTCTACGCTTCTTCTAAGATCAATTGCAACTCTGATACCTTCTCTGTTTGATTCATCTCTTATATCGCTTATACCTTCGATTTTCTTATCTCTAACTAATTCAGCAATTCTTTCGTTTAAATTAGATTTGTTAATTTGATATGGTATTGATGTAATTATCAATCTATCTTTTCCATTTTTTAAGTTTTCTACTTCAATTTCGCCTCTTATTTTAAATGATCCTCTTCCAATTTTATAACCTTGTTTAATAATATCTTTTCCAATTATTACACCTCCAGTTGGAAAATCTGGTCCAGGTATATGTTTCATTAATTCTTTAATTTTTATATCTTTGTTTTTAATTAGAGCTAAAGTTCCATCAATCACCTCACCAAGATTATGCGGCGGTATACTAGTAGCCATACCTACTGCAATACCCCCTGCTCCATTAACTAATAAATTTGGATACTGAGCCGGAAGTACATTAGGTTCAAGTTCAGTTTCATCATAGTTACTTTTAAAAGAAACTGTTTCTTTTTCTATATCATCGATTAAGTATTGTGAAACTTTAGCTAATCTTGTTTCTGTATATCTCATAGCTGCAGGAGGATCTCCATCTATAGAGCCAAAGTTTCCTTGTCCATCTATTAAAGGTAAGCTCATTGAAAAATCTTGCACCATTCTAACTAACGCATCATAAACAGCTTGATCGCCATGTGGGTGATATTTACCAATTACATCTCCAACTATTCTTGCTGATTTTCTAAATTGTTTTGACCAATCAAAACCACCTTTGTGCATTGCATACAATATTCTTCTATGTACAGGTTTCAAACCATCTCTAATATCAGGAAGCGCTCTGCTAATTATGACGCTCATTGCGTAAGAAAGATATGATGAACTCATCTCATCATACATTGAAATCGGTTTTATATTATTATCTTTAGAGATCTGTTCTTTTTGCATAAAAACTAAAATGGAATATCGTCATCCATATCGTTTTGATTTGCAGGGCTATTATTTTCAATACTTTGGTTTGTATCTTGAGATGCAATATTATTTTGTGAACCACCACCTAGCATAGTTAAAGATGAATTATAACCTTGTATTAAAATTTCTGTTGAATACTTATCTTGACCGCTTTGTTCATCTTTCCATTTACGAGTAGATAACTGTCCTTCTATATATACTTGAGCTCCTTTTTTTAAATATTGTTGAACAACATTAACCAACCCCTCATTGAACACAACTATACGGTGCCACTCAGTCTTTTCTTTTTTCTCTCCAGTATTTTTATCTTTCCAAGATTGACTAGTAGCTAAACTTAATCTTGCTACACTTTTACCATTAACCATTTGCTTGATTTCTGGATCTGCGCCTAAACGCCCAATTAAAAGTACTTTATTTAAACTTCCTGCCATAATAATTTAAATTTTTTGATATGTTTAATTATAACACTATTTATATTGAATATTAATTTTATTAATCTAAAGCAACTAAAAATATGCTTAAAAAGATAGTTATTAAGGGCGCAAAAGAGCACAATTTAAAGAATATATCTTTAGAATTACCAAAAGATAAATTTGTTGTCATAACAGGGTTATCTGGTTCTGGTAAATCTTCATTAGCCTTTGATACAATATATGCAGAAGGTCAAAGAAGATATGTTGAGAGTCTTTCAGCATACGCAAGACAATTTCTAGACAAGATGAAAAAACCTAATGTTGATTTAATAGAAGGTTTAAGTCCAGCTATATCAATTGAACAAAAAAATACATCAAAAAACCCGAGATCAACTGTTGCAACAGTAACTGAAATTTATGACTACATGAGAGTTCTTTATGCTAGAGCTGGAATACCATATTCGCCATTTACAGGTAAGCCAATTGCATCACAAACAATTAGTCAAATTGTTGATAAAATTAAAGAGTTACCAAAGAAATCAACTATTTTTTTATACGCGCCAGTAGTTAGAGGAAGAAAGGGTGAATATAAAAAAGAAATACTAAGTTATAAAAAAAAGAGGATTTAGAAAAATAAAAATCGATAATAAGATTTATGATATAGATCAAGTTCCTGATCTAAATAAAAAAGTAAAACATGATATTTCTATATTGGTAGATAGAATAATTATAAATTCGTCTTTAGGAAATAGACTTGCAGAAAGTGTTGAGTCAGCAGTGAATTTGGCAAATGGTTTATTATTTGTTGAATATGAAAACGAAACTTTGCCAAAAAAATATAGAAAAGTAGAAAAATTAATATTTTCTACAAAATTTGCTTGTCCAGAAAGTGGATTTACAATTGAAGAAATTGAACCAAGGTTATTTTCATTTAATAGTCCTTATGGTGCATGTGAAGAATGTGAAGGTATAGGAGTTAAATTAAACGTTGATCCAAAATTAGTTGTTCCAGATGAAAAAAAAAGTATAGCGGATGGTGCTATTGAACCATGGTCAAAATCTACATCAATGTATTATGCTCAAACATTAGCATCTATTGCAAAACATTATGGTTTTTCTTTAAGTGAAAGATGGTCAAAACTATCAAAAAATATTAAAAATATTATCTTGTTTGGTTCTGATGATGAAGAAATAAAATTTTCTTATGATGATGGATATGAAAAATATTCTCATAAAAAAACATTTGAAGGAGTAATAAATAACCTTGAGAGAAGATATTTAGAAACAGACAGTGATTGGAAAAGAGAGGAAATAAGTCAATATCAATCAGACACTAAATGCGAAAGATGCAATGGTTTTAGACTAAAAGATGAAGCTCTTTGTGTTAAAATTAATGAATTAAATATAAGTGAAGTAACTGAAAAATCTATATTTGATGCAAAAAGTTGGTTTGCAGATTTAGTAAATAGTTTAGATAAAAGACAAATTAAAATAGCTCAACACATTTTAAAAGAAATAAATGAAAGATTAGATTTTCTTCTTAATGTAGGTTTAGATTACTTAACACTATCAAGAGAATCTGGAACATTATCTGGAGGTGAAGCGCAAAGAATAAGATTAGCATCTCAGATAGGATCAGGATTAACAGGAGTTTTATATGTTCTTGATGAACCTTCTATAGGATTGCACCAAAAAGATAATGTTAAATTAATTGATGCTCTCAAAAGACTAAGAGACTTAGGAAATACAGTAATTGTTGTTGAGCATGATACAGAAACAATGGAAAATGCTGATCATATTATTGATCTTGGTCCTGAAGCTGGTAACAAAGGTGGTACTGTGGTTGCTCAAGGCACTTATCAAGATATATTAAAAAATAATGAGAGTATAACAGGTAGATATTTATCTAATAAAAGTTTTATACCAATACCTAAAACAAGAAGACTGGCTAAAAATGGAAGATTTTTAGAAATAAATGGAGCAACAGGAAATAATTTAAATAATGTAAATCTTAAAGTTCCATTAGGAAGTTTTACTTGTGTTACAGGTGTATCAGGAAGCGGTAAATCTACACTGATATTACAAACATTATATAACGCTTTAAATCTTACTTTAAATAATAATAAATCTAGAAAAATTCCACAACCCTTCAGAGGTTTTAAAGGGATTGAGTTAATTGATAAGGTTATAGATATAGATCAATCTCCAATAGGAAGAACCCCTAGATCAAATCCTGCAACATATACTGGAGCTTTTGGTCCAATAAGAGACTGGTTTACAAATTTACCTGAATCAAAAAGTCGAGGTTACAAACCCGGTAGATTTTCTTTTAATGTTAAAGGCGGAAGATGCGAAGCATGCGAGGGAGATGGAGTAATAACGTATGAAATGCACTTTTTACCTGATGTTTATATAACATGCGATGAATGCAAAGGTTCAAGATATAATAGAGAAACTTTAGAAATTAAATTTAAAGATAAAAGTATAGCAGATGTTTTAAATATGACAGTTGATGAAGGATGTGATTATTTTGAAAATATATCAAATATTAGAACAAAATTATTAACCTTAAAAAAAGTTGGACTTGGATATATAAAAATTGGTCAACAAGCAACCACTCTATCTGGTGGTGAAGCTCAAAGAATAAAATTAGCTAAAGAATTATCAAAAAGATCAACTGGAAGAACCATGTACATTTTAGATGAACCTACAACTGGTTTGCATCAACATGATATAAAAAAACTACTTGAAATTTTGCATACTTTTGTCGCAACAGGAAATACGGTTGTTGTAATAGAACACAATTTAGATGTAATTAAAACGGCTGATTATATTGTAGATATGGGACCTGAAGGTGGTGTAAAAGGAGGAAATATAATTGCTGAAGGTAAACCTGAAGAAATAATCAAAGTAAATAAAAGCTATACAGGTAAATTTTTATCTCCACTTCTAGACAGAAAGTTTAAAAAAACTGCCTAAAATTGATAAAATATAGTATAATAATATTGTTATGACTTCGATTCTACAATCACTCTCAAAAACCGTACACGTATCATTAGGTTTGTCAGTACTTTTATTTTTAGGATTATATTTTGGAAACGGTGGATTTGATTTTGATTTATTATTTTGGAGCTGGTTATTTAGATACATACATGTTGTCGTTGCAATAATGTGGATTGGGTTACTGTGGTATTTTAATTTTGTTCAAATTCCAAATATGCCTAAAATTCCTGATGAACAAAAACCTGCTATAGGTAAAGTTATTGCTCCTTCTGCTTTGTTTTGGTTTAGATGGGCGGCGCTTTTAACAATAATATCTGGATTGATTCTAGCGCATCTAAATGGATATCTACATCAAGCTATGACACTCGGTATAGGATCTGGGGGTGGCAGAGATACAGCTATTGGAATTGGAATGTGGTTAGGTTTGATTATGGCTTCAAATGTTTGGTTTGTTATATGGCCAAATCAAAAAAGAGCCTTAGGAATAGTAGATTGTGATCCTGATTTAAAAGCAAAATCTGCAAAAACTGCAATGTTATTTTCTAGAACTAATACTTTGTTGTCTTTGCCAATGCTTTTGTCAATGGTTGCAGCTCAAAATTTATATTAATCTTTTTCTTCTTTAATAATTGTTCTTTGACTAACTTTAAGAAGAACAAGAATTGGATTAGCAATATATATAGAAGAATATGTTCCAAAAATTACTCCTAAAATCATAGCTAAAGAAAAACCTTTTAAAATTTCTCCCCCGAATAAATAGATCGATAATAGAGCTAATAATGTGGTTATAGATGTAATTATTGTTCTTGATAAGGTTTCGTTGATAGAAATATTTGTTAAATCAAAAATTTTTATATCAGCATACTTTTTTAAATTTTCTCTTACTCGATCAAAAATTACAACTGTATCATTCATGGAATAACCAACTATAGTTAAAACAGCGGCAACTATTGATAAATTAATTTCCAATGAAAAAAGAGAAAATATTCCTAAAGTTAATATTACGTCATGAAATAATGCTAAAATTGCACCCAAACTAAACTGCCATTCAAATCTAATCCATATATATAAAAGCATTGCCGCTAGCGATAATCCAATGGCTATTATTCCCGATCTAAGAAGTTCAGCGCTTACTTTGGGTCCTACATTTTCAACTCTTCTAAAATCTACATCGCCAATAGAATTTGATAACTTTTGCTTAATATTTTCAATAAATTCTGGATCATTTGAATTTTGTTTTTCAAATTTGACAATGTAATCAGTTTTATTACCAAAGCTTTTTACCGACACATCACCAAGGTTCATTTGATTAAAACTATCTCTTATTAATGATATTTTAGAATTACTTTGATTTGTTCTTATTTCAATTAATGTACCGCCTTTAAAATCCACACCATAATTAAGTCCTTTAAACAATAATAAAAATAAAGAGACTAAGATTAATATTACTGAGGTAATATTGAATTGTTTGTACAATTTATTAAATTGAATTGTCTTCATTTATATTAAATTTTCCTTATTTTTATTTTTAATCACAAAAAATGCGGTAAACAAACGAGCTATAAAATAGACAGAAAATAAAGTTGTTAGAATTCCTATGCCTAGTGTGACTGAAAAACCTTTAATAGGTCCAGATCCCATAAAAAACAGTATGAAAGCAGCAATTAACGTTGTTATATTTGCATCTAATATGGTTGTTCTTGATTTTGTATAACCTGAGTCAAAAGCAATTATATAATTCTTTTCATTTTTGACTTCTTCCTTAATTCTTTCAAAAATAAGAACGTTGGCATCAACTGCCATACCCACTGTAAGAATTATTCCAGCAATACCAGGTAATGTTAATGTTGCCTCAAATAATGTTAAAATACCAAGTAATAAAAATAAGTTTGAAATTAAAGCCAAATTAGCAATAACCCCGAATATTCTATATTTGTAAATCATAAATAAAACGACCAAAACAAAACCAATTATTAATGAAAATATTCCTGCTTCAATTGAGTCTTGACCCAAATCAGGTCCGACTGTTCTCTCTTCAATAATATTTAATGGTGCAGGTAAAGCACCCGATCTTAACAGTAAAGCTAAATCTGTTGCTGATTGAAATGTAAAATCACCAGAAATTTGCCCTGAACCACCAATTATAGGCTCTACTACATTGGGAGCACTTATAATTGTACCGTCTAGTATAATTGCCAGTCTTTTTCCAACGCCATTGCTTGTAGCTTTGCCAAATTTTTTAGAACCTACTCTATCAAGAGTAAAGTTGACTACAGTTTGATTTGATTGTGTATCCATTGAAGGTTTAGCATCAACCAAATTGTCTCCACTTAAAATAATTCTTTTACTTACAATTGCTTCTTCAGATCCATCTTCAAATTTTAATTTTTCAGTACCAAAAGATTCTTCAGTACTTTGAGTTACAAATCGAAATGTAAGATTTGCAGTTTTACCAAGTAATGTTTTAATTCTAGCAGGATCATCTAAACCAGGTAACTCAACAAGTATTCTATCATTACCTCTTTTCAAAATATTTGGTTCATTTGTTCCAACTTCATCAACTCTTCTTCTTACAATTTCAATAGCTTGATCCAAAGATGAATTTTTTAATAAAACAAGGCCATAATCAGAAAATTGCAAAGTTATATTACTAGATGACCAAACCTTAGTTTCTTCAACATCAAATTCGTGAGTTTTAAATCTTTGAAAATAAGGATTAATTTCACTTTCTTTACTGTTTAATAATGACAAAACTTCATCTGAAGTTGTTTCATCAACAACAAATGAAATTTTTCTATCATCTATTATTTTAAAATTTGTAGATCTTATATTTTTTTCTTTAAAAAATTTTTTTAACGAAGAAAGTTTATTTTGTAATTTTTGTATTATGACAGGTGAGTTATCGATTTCTAAAAGTAAATAGGATCCACCCTGAAGATCTAACCCTAGTTTGATATTTTTTGCAAAATAATCATCATCAAATTTTAAAAAATTTGACAAAGCAAAATATGAAATAACTAAAGTAAATATTAATACTGAAATTACTCTTAATTTAGAAAAGTATAACACTTTAAAATTTGAATATTATTTTTTTGGCTCAACCGTATTTACTAAACTTTGGATGCCGCTAGCTCTTACAATTTCAACAGTTACGTTCTCAGAAATTTTTACTTCGACTTTTTCGTTATCAATTATTCTTTCAACTGATCCTAGCATTCCACCAGTAGTTATAATTTTGTCACCTCTCTTAAGTCCTTCAACCATTAGTTTGTGCTCTTTTACTTTCTTTTGTTGAGGCCTTATTAAAAAGAAGTAAAAAATTACAAAAATTAAAATTAAAGGTATAAATTGTCCAATTCCAGCATCCATGATGTTCTTTTAAGTTTACGATTATTTATACTATCTAATATTTAAAGACAACTCTTAATTGACAGATATTTTATCAATATTTCCCATATATGGTTTTAGCACGTCAGGAATTATAATTGACCCATTCTCAGTTTGATAATTTTCTAAAATTGCTATCAAAGTTCTACCAACTGCTAAACCACTTCCATTTAAAGTTCCAACAAATTCTGTATTATTATTCTTGTTTTTATATCTTGCCTTCATCCGCATTGCTTGAAAAGTTCCACATGATGAACAGCTAGAAATTTCTCTATATTTTTCCTCAGATGGAAGCCAAACTTCAATATCATAAGTTTTTTCTGCACTAAAACCCATGTCACCAGTACTTAAAATAACTTTTCTGTATGGAAGTTTTAGATCATCCAAAATTTTGGTTGCACAATTTGTCATTCTTTCTAGTTCATCTAAACATTTGTCTTTTTCCACAATACTAACTAACTCAACTTTATAAAACTGATGCTGTCTAATCATTCCTTTGGTATCTTTTCCATAA
>CACACV010000020.1 GCA_902531025.1 uncultured Pelagibacteraceae bacterium
TAATATCTAAAAGACTTAAAAATCAAAACGTTCATAATCAAGAAAAAATAGATCATATTTTAATTAAACTAGACGGTACAAAGCAAAAAACTAAAATTGGTGCTAATGCTATACTTGCAATTTCAATGGCAGTTAAAAAATTATCAGCAAAAATTAGAAAAATTCCTCTTTATAAAAGTTTTATCGTTAAGAAAAATTTTAAACTTCCTTACCCTTTAATGAATATAATAAATGGTGGAGCGCATGCTAACAATGGTCTTCGTATTCAAGAATTTATGATAAGACCTGATAAAGCAAAATCTTTTGCAGATGGCGTAAGAATATGTTTCTTAGTGATTAATAGTTTGCGTGTACTTATAAAAAAAATGGGTCATTCAACTTCTGTTGGAGACGAAGGTGGCTTTGCTCCAATGATAAGCAATAATGAAAGTGCATTAAAACTTATAGTTCAAGCTATAAGAAAAGCAGGATTTATAAATGGTAAAGATGTATCAATATGTTTGGATGTAGCTGCTAATGAATTAATAAAAAAAGGCAAATATTCAATTCATTCTAAAAAATATATATCTGTAGATCAATCAATTCAAAAATATCTTAAATTAATTAATAAATATAAAGTTAAATCTATAGAAGATCCATTTGGTGAAAATGATTGGAATGCATGGACAAAATTTGTCAGCAAAACAAAAAATAAAGTTCAAATTGTAGGTGATGATCTATTTGTTACAAATCTTGAAAGATTAAAAGTAGGATTTTTAAATTTGTCAGCAAATTCAATTTTAATTAAATTAAATCAAATAGGCACAGTTACCGAAACTTTAGAGGTAATTAAATTTGCACATCTAATTGGATATAAAACTATTATTTCTCACAGATCAGGAGATAGCGAAGATACTTTTATTGCTGATTTAGCCGTTGGTACAGACTCAAATCAAATTAAAACCGGTTCTTTAGCTAGATCTGAAAGAGTTTCAAAATATAATCAACTTATTCGTATAGAAGAGTTACTTGGAAAATCTTCTAAAATGAATAAAGTTAATTAATGATAGACAAGTTAAAAAAAAATTATTTTTTACTTATAATCACTTTTTTAATCATTTACTTTTTTTTTAATTTACTAGGTGGAGACAGAGGTTTAATTTCATATTTTGATAAAAAAAAAGTTTATAAAACACTTGAATTGCAACAAAAAGATATCAGCGACAAAATTGTAAGTTTAGAACAAAAAAATTCTCTTTTAACAGAAAATATTGATTTAGATTTCATTGAAATTTTAATAAGGGAAAAATTTTTATTTGGAAAAGAAGGTGAGACTACCTATATAATAAAGAACAATGGTAACAAAAATTAGACCAAGACACCCTGAAAAAGTTAATAAACCGATTAATCCAATCAAAAAAAAACCAAATTGGATAAGATCTAAAATCTCTAATAGTAAAGAATTTTTTTTAACAAAAACCATAGTTAATCAAAATAACCTCGTAACAGTATGCCAAGAAGCAAACTGCCCAAATATTACTGAGTGCTGGAGCAAAAGACATGCTACCTTTTTAATAATGGGAGATACATGTACTAGAGCATGTGCATTTTGTGATGTAATTACAGGAAAACCAAAATCACTTGATCCCTTTGAGCCTTATAAGATTGCAAATGCAGTTAATAAACTTAATTTAAAACATGCTGTAATAACATCTGTTGATAGAGATGATCTTAATGACGGAGGCGCTAATCATTTTAGTAAAGTAATTTTTGAAACAAGAAAATTAAATCCATCAACAACAATAGAAGTATTAACACCTGATTTTTTAAGAAAAGGAGAATCTTATAAAAAACTTGTGGAAGCTTTGCCAGATGTTTTTAATCATAATATTGAAACAGTTCCAAGCCTTTATAGACAGGTCCGACCAGGTTCTAGATATTTTGCTTCACTAGAACTTTTAAAGAATGTAAAAATAATTAATAAAAATATTTTCACAAAGTCTGGAATAATGGTCGGTCTGGGTGAAAATAAAGATGAAATAATGCAAGTTATGGATGATTTAAGATCAGCTGATGTAGATTTTTTAACTATTGGCCAATACCTACAGCCATCTGCCAAACATCATCCTTTAGATAGATATTATAAACCTGAGGAATTTGATGAATTGAAATCTAAAGCTGAATCAAAAGGTTTCTTATTAGTTTCATCATCGCCTCTTACGAGATCCTCTTATCATGCCGATGAAGATTTTGCTGTACTTCAGAAAAATCGAATAAATCAATTTAATGCCCAAAGCATCAGTTAAAAGACTAATTAATTGTAAAAAAGATCAATTAATTGATCTTGTTCTAGATATAGAAAAATATTCAGAATTTGTTCCTTTCTGTCTAGGATCAAAGATTTACGAAAAAAAAGATAAAGGTGATCAATTGTTAATTATTGCAGATTTAACAATTGGCAAAGGACCTTTTAAAGATACTTATAAGAGTGACGTTAAATTTAATAAAAAAAAAGATTTAATTTATGTAACTAATCTTGATGGTCCATTAAAATATCTAGAAAATAAATGGCAATTTAAAGAACAAAATAATTTATCTGAAGTTACATTTGAAATCGATTTTGAGTTAAAAAATGACTTTTTAAATATAATTATGACAAAATCATTTCAATTTGGTTTAGATAAAATAGCTGATGCCTTCCAAAAAAGAGCTGAGGATCTATTTAGCAAAACTTAAAATTAAATTTAAAGCTTTATTAACCGTAGATCTTTGAATTGAATTTCTTATCCTGCTTTTAAATAAAAACTTTTTAACCACAGTTTTATTACCCTTTTTGACACCTATAAAAACTAAACCTATCGGTTTTTCCTTAGTACCACCATTAGGACCCGCTACACCGGTAATTGATATAGAAATATTAGTTTTACTAATTTTATAAAGATTTTTAACCATAGACAAGCAAGCTTCATGACTTACGGCTCCGTATTTCATAATTACATTTTTAGGAACTTTCAGAATGTTTGTTTTAGCTTTATTTGAATAGGTAACAAGTCCAAGAGTAAATACTTTAGAAGATCCACTTATTGAAGTAATAGAGCTAGAAAGTAAACCACCTGTACAAGATTCAGCAAAAGATATTTTTAATCTCTTTTTACTTAATAATTTAACTACTTTTAACGAAAGTTTTTTCATGAAGTAATAACCATATATAAAACAAGAACAGCAACAACATATAGTCCAGCACAAACATCATCCATTATGACACCAAAACTGTTCTTAAAGTTTTTATCATAATAGCTAACAGGGTAGGGTTTAGCGATATCAAAAATTCTAAATAAAATAAACATTATGAAATAAAATATTAATACTTGGGTAGTTTCTTTCGCACCTTCATGAGCAATTTCATATAGACAAATAGGAATTGATTGACCAATAAATTCATCAATTACTACATCACTTGGGTCTTTATTATCTAAGTCTTTTATATAAATGTTTACCGAGTAAAGAGAAATCAAAAAAATAATTATTACTCCAATTAAAAAAATATTTGGTGAAAAGTTTAGAATATGGAATAAAAAAAATAAAAATATTGTAGTTGCTAATGATGCATAACTTCCTGGTATTTTCTTTAATTTTCCAATACCAAATAATGTGACAAATAAAAAATTTAAATTATTCATATTTATTTATCGAAACTATCACCTCACATGCGATAGCATTTTCTTTTCCTATTAAGCCTAATTTTTCTACAGTTTTGCCTTTAAGATTTATAATTCTTTTATCTATATTCATTAACTTTGATAATGAATTTATTATTTTATTTCTATATTTAGATACTTTTGGTCTTTCACAAATTAAATTAATATCTAAATTATTGATAAAGCAATTATTATTATCTAGATCAGAAATTATAGGATTTAACATTTTTATCGATCTTATGTTTTTAAATTTATTTTTATTATTTGGATATAAAGTTCCTATATCTTTTTTCCTTAAAGATCCAAGTAACGCATCAATTATTGAATGAAGTATAACATCTCCGTCTGAATGCCCTTTTAAACCTGAATGAAATGGTATTTTAATACCACCTAGATAAAGTTTTTTATTTTTGATTAATCTATGAATATCAAAGCCGATTCCATAAAATGTTTTAATAGTGGAGGTATTTAAATCTGATTTTTTTGTAATTTTTAAATTTGTTTCTTCACCTTTTATAAATTTTACATCTTTATCATTGTTTAAAAATAAAGTTGCTTCATCCGTTACAAGAGTTTTATTACTTTTTGACAATTTATATAAAGCTTTAAAGTTGAAACATTGAGGTGTTTGAGTTAGCAAAACATTTTCTCTTTTTAAATTTACTATTTTATTTTTATTTATATATTTAGTTGAATTATCAGTGTTAATATATGGAACCACAGCTTTATTATTTCTTAGATGTTTTTTTAGATTTTTTAATAAATTAATTGAAAAATTAGGTCTTGCAGCATCATGTATAAACACATTTTTAAATTTTTTATTTTTAATAAACTCAAGTGCTCTTTGTGAAGATTGATATCTTTCTTTTCCACCTTTAATAATTTTAATTTTTTTATTTTTAAATTTTATTTTATTATTGGTAACAAGAACTACCTCCTTAAATAATTTAGATCTTAAAGCTTTATCTATAGAATGTATAAAAAGAGGCTTATTCTTGTAATTTATGAATTGTTTAAGGTTTTTTGATTTAAATCTCTTACCTTTACCCGCAGCTAATAGTATAAAGCAGTTACTCATGTGTTTATTTAAAATTTTTTTAATGTATTTTTAATTTATGTTAGCTTTGTTAAAAAGAAATTTATTCATTATTGTAATTTTTATTTTTACACTTTTATTAGCTTTTATTACATTTTTAACTTTTATAGGCAAAAGTTTTATAGATCTTAATGACAATAATTTACAATATCTCTTAATATTTAATTTTATTCTCCTAATATTTTTTTTTATTTTGATTTTTATTGATATAAAAAATTCTATCAAAAATAACATCAATGTTAGAGGTTCCATAGCTAACAGAAAATATATTATATCATTTGGATTATTTACACTTATACCCTCACTATTAATTGCAATCTTTTCTTTATTTATATTTTCATTTGCTTTAGAGAAATATTTTGATCAAAAAATTACATCTGCTGTTAATAATTCGTATGAAATTGCAAAAAATTATCTTGATGAAAAAAGAAATAAAATTGAATCAGAAATTATACTTATCGCATTTGATTTAAATAAATACTCAAATTTTATGAAATCAAATCCTGACAGGTTTCAATCTATTCTTAATACTCAAAGAGTTGTCAGAGATATTGATCAATTGCATTTAATTGACGACAAAGGAAATTTAATTCAATCTGCTTCTAATTCTCCGTATAGAAAAATTGAAGATAAGGCTATGAAAATGGTTTTGAATGATGATAGACCTTTAAAAATTATAAATACTTTTGAAAATAAATCTGCAGCTGTAATTAAGCTTACAAATTACGAAAAAACATTTTTATATGTTGTAAAATTTATTGATAAAAATATTTCACAATATTTAATTAAATCAGAAGAAGCTGTTAATTTTTATTATACTGTTGAAAATCAAAGTCTTGGAATTAGAATTTCTTTTGCATTAATATATATATCTCTAGTAACTCTTTTATTATTTCTTTCAATTACTATAGCCATCAGATTTTCATCTAGATTTTTTATTTCAATAAACAATTTAATTACAGCATCCGCTAACATAGGTGAAGGAAAACTAGATACTAAAGTACCCGAAGTTAAAGCTGATAAAGAGATGGAATTGTTAAATAAAAATTTTAATCTTATGATAGACAAACTTAAATATCAGCAAGAAAAATTATTAACTACAGAGAGACATGAAGCATGGGAAAATGTAGCAAGAAAGTTGGCTCATGAAATTAAAAATCCTTTAACACCAATTCAACTAACTATTGATAATCTTAATACAAAATATTTAAACAATATCGATGAAACTAAAAAAGATAAATATCAACAAAGTCTTAAAACTATACAAAAACAAATTAAACAAATAGAAAATTTAGTTAACGAATTTTCAGATTTTGCTAGAATGCCTAAACCATTAATTAAAAGTAATAATCTTTATGAAGTTATTGATGAAAATGTAAACTTATTAAACAAGATAGATTCAAATATTAAAATTAAATTAATTAATCATTTGGTAAAAGACGACTATGCAAAATTTGATTATGAACAATTTAATAGATTATTTTTCAATTTAATTAAAAATTCTATAGAGAGCATTCAAGAAAAAGCTGAAAAAGACAATAAAATAGATAAAAATATAGATATAGAAATAAGAGAAAGAAGAGACTATATAATAATCAACATATTTGATACAGGAACAGGATTTAAAGATAAAGTAACAAAAGATTTAATAAAGCCGTATTTTACAACCAAACAAAAAGGTACAGGATTAGGTTTATCAATAGTAGATAAAATTATTAGTGATCACAATGGATCAATAAATTTTATTAATCAAAAAAATGGAGCTAAAATTCAAATTATTCTTCCAAATAAATAATTCTTAAAATGTCAGCAGAAATTTTAATAGTAGACGATAATTCAGATATAAGATTAATTCTTGATGAGTTAATTAAAGAAGCTGGTTATAAAACTAGACTTGCGGCAAATTTTAATCAAGCATTAACTGAAATTGATAAAAAACTACCAGATGTCGCAATATTAGATGTCAAATTAGATAAAGGCGATAATGATGGTATTCAATTATTAAATCATATTAAAAAAAAAAATTCTGATATTCCAGTTATAATGATATCTGGTCACGCAAACATTGAAATGGCAATTAATTCTCTTAAATCAGGTGCTTTTGAGTTTATCCAAAAACCTTTTGATAAAGAAAGATTACTTAACTTTGTTAATAGGGCTGTAGAAAATTTTAAATTGATTATTGAAAATAAAAATTTAAACAGCAAATTATTTCATTCGTTTGATTTAATTGGAAAAAGCACAAATATCTTATCAATTAAAGATCAAATAGAAAAATTATCACAATCAGAAAGTAGAGTTTTTATAAGTGGACCAACAGGTTCTGGCAAAGAATTAATATCAAGAAAAATATACAAAAATTCAAAAAGAAAAAACGGACCATTTATTATCATTAATGGTGCTTTATTAGATACAAAAAAATATGAATTAGAATTATTTGGAGAAGAAAAAAACAATGGTTCTATTACATATGGAGCTTTAGAAAAAGCTTCAGGAGGTGTTTTGTTGATTGATGAGGTAACAGAAATACCTCTTGAAACCCAGTCTAAAATATTAAGAGTTATAATAGATCAAAAATTTAAGAGATTGAACGGAAACCATGATATTAGTGTGGATGTTAGGATAATTTGTTGTAATAGCAAAGACATGAATCAAGAAATTAAAAATGGAAATTTTAGAGAAGATCTTTACCATCGACTTAATGTTTTTAATATTAAAATTGAACCATTGAATAAAAGAATCGAAGATATTCCTTTATTAACTAATTATTTCATTGAAAATATATGCAAAACACATAATTACAAATCCTTCTCCATAGAAGACAATAATTATTTATTAAATTATGATTGGCCTGGAAATGTAAGAGAGCTCAGAAATTTAATTGAAAGAATAGCAATTTTGTCACCTGGCGAAAATAGTGAAAAAATTATTAATATAATTAAAGAATCATTGTCTAAATCAAGAGAAGAAAATTTTTCAGTTGTAGATACACTTTCAATACCTCTTAGAGAAGCCAGAGAAAGCTTTGAAAAAGAATATCTAATATCTCAATTAAAAAAATTCTCAGGAAATATATCAAAAACCGCCAAATTTGTTGGAATGGAAAGATCAGCTTTACATAGAAAATTAAAAATTTTAGGGGTTAAAGACTTAAACTAATGAATATTATAATTTGTGGAGCAGGAAGAGTTGGATTTACTATTAGTAAACTTTTGAGTGAGCAAAACCATTCGATTACTATTATTGATCAATCTAGTGACGACATTCAAAAAATCAATGAGTCACTTGATGTTAAAGCAATTGTAGGAAAAGCTACATCGCCATCTATCCTAGAAAAAGCAAATACTAATGATGCCGATATGATTATAGCCGTAACAAGAAATGATGAAATTAACATGCTTATATGCCAAATAGCATATTCAATTTTTAAAGTTCCAAAAAAAATTGCAAGAATAAGATCTCAAGAATATTTAGATCCTAAGTTTTCAGGTTTATTTAATAAGGAAAATTTACCTATTGATTATATAATATCTCCTGAAATCGAAATTGCCAAATCCATTCAAAGAAAATTAGAAGCTCCCGGCGCTTTGGATAATGTTCCATTTGCAGATAACAAGATTAGATTGTTAGAAATTTTGATAGATGAAAAATGTCCTATATATGGAATTAAATTAAATGATTTAACAAAAAAATTTCCTAACTTAAATGCATATATTTTGGGAGTAGTTAGAGATAATAATTTTTTAATTTTAAAAAAAAATGATTCTCTAAAACATAATGATAAAGTTTACGTAATGGTTGGCTCTAGTAAAATACAGGAGACATTAAAAGTTTTTGGACATAATGAAAAAATTTCTAATAAAATTTTAATTATAGGCGGTGGAAATATTGGCTTTAATCTTGCAAAGAATATTGAACAATCACTTGAAGATGCTAGATTAAAAATTATTGAAAAAGACAAAAATAGGGCTGAATTTATTGCTAATGATTTAAATAATACAATTGTAATAAATGGTAATGGTTTAGATGAAGATGTTTTAAATGAAGCTAACTTAGAGGATGTTGAAACGGTTCTTGCACTAACAAATGATGATGAAGATAATTTAATGGTAAGTATCTTGGTTGAAAAATTTTCTAAAGATAAAAGAACTATGGCACTTATAAATAAACCTAATTATTCCTTACTTCAGTCTTCTCTTAAAATTGATGATTTAATTGATCCTCGAATGAATACTGTATATAGTATTTTGAAACATGTCCATAAGGGTACAATCGAAAATGCTTATTCTATATTAAATGGAGAATACGAGGTTATCGAAGCTGAAATAATTGAATCTTCAGAACTAATTAACCAAGAGTTAAAAAATTCTAATTTACCAGACGATATAAGAATTGGTTCCATTATAAGAGGAGACGAAATTATATTACCTTCCTCAAATTATACATTTCAAAAAAATGATATTATTATTCTTCTATCCAAACGAAACCAATTACCCAAAGTAGAGAACATGTTTAGAATTAGTTCGATCTAATTTTAATGAGCAGATTCAGTTTAATATATATAGGTTGTTTTCTCATATTATTGAGTGTTTTTTCATTCTTTAATATTGTTTATTCTTATTATTTTAATATTTTTTTAAATATTGATATTTATACGATCATTTTTTTTATAACTTTATTTTTAGGTCTATTTTCTTGTTTTTTTAAAAAAATTAAATTTAAAAAAATTTTGATATATGAAAAAATACTTACAGTTTTATTTGGTTATTTATTTTTTCCATTAATAATTTCTTTACCTTTTTATTTCAGTATTAATAATATTTCATTTTTAAGTTGTTATTTCGAAGCAGTTTCCGGTTTTACATCAACAGGATTTACTGTTTTTGATAATATTAAACAAATTGATACAAGTCTAATATTGTGGAGAGCTTCATCCCAGTGGATTGGAGGTTTATACTTCTTATTTTCATTATTGTTATTAATAGATATTTTTGATGAAAATTTAAAAAAGTCTGTCACTAATTATTTAACATTAAATTCTTCTGAAATCTCAAAACAATCTTTAAAAATTATTATTTTATATTCACTTTTGACACTTATTATTTTTTTGTTACTTAAATCAATTAACTTAAGAACATTTGATGCATACAATTTTTCTTTAACAATTATTTCATCAGGAGGTTTTTTATCTATAAATAATTTTGACTATTTATTTAATACAAACATTAGTAAAATTATATTATCTCTAACAATATTATTTTCATATTTTAGTTTGTTTTTCACTTATAACATACTTTTTTTCAAAAATAGAAATATAAATTATTTAAGTGAAGATTTTTATTTATTTATTTATCTATTGATCGTTGTTGCATTTATTTTTGTTTTTTTTAATTATGATAATAATTTTTTAATTGTTTTATTTTCAATAGTTAGTAGTGTATCGAATTTGGGTATTTCATTTGATGGCACTCAGCAAAATTTATCTTTCATTTTTCTATTATTAGTTATTATAGGTGGGTCTTTCTTTTCTACAAGTTCAGGTTTAAGAGTAATAAAAGTTTTATCCTTAATTAAATTTTCTTTAAATAATTTACTTTCTCACACAAAACCAAACCAGGTCTACTTAAATAAAGTTTCACTTAGTAATTCAATTACAGATAAGGCTGACATAAATAAGTATTTCTTAGCTGTTATAATATTTATTATTTCTTTATTTGTAGTTACATTGTTTTTAACAATCTCAGATATTGAATTAGAAAAAGCTTTTAAAATAGGAATACTTACAATAATGAATACAGTTAATTCTTCAATGTATGGTGTTAGTGAATTTGACTTTTATAGATTAAATGCGTTTACCAAATTTATTTTGATAATTTTTATGATAATTGGAAGAATCGAGATGTTAACAATATTTATTTTATTTAAAAAATTCCTTTTCAAATATTAATTTAGTATTATAAATCTACTAAATTGCGCTCTTAGCTCAGCTGGATAGAGCATCGGTTTTCTAAACCGAGGGTCGGAGGTTCGAATCCTCCAGAGCGCGCCATTTACGTCTACTTTTCTACATTTTTTGGTGTTGATGAATACTAAACTTTCTGCTTTACTCCGAACAATTCAAATTAAGTTTTGAATTATTTGTTAACAAATAAATAATAAACAAGAGGAAGAAATAATGTTTAAATTAATAAAACAATTAACTTCTCTATTAGCTGCAATTGCAGTTCTAGTTACTTTTTCAACTGGATCTTTTGCTGCTGGGAAGTCAAAAACTCTAAAAAACACTACAAAAAAAGGTTTTGTAAGATGTGGAGTTTCTCAAGGTCTTCCAGGATTTTCTAACGCTGATGCTGCAGGAAATTGGACTGGTGTTGACGTTGATGTATGTAGAGCTGTAGCTGCTGCAGTACTAGGTGATGCAAGTAAAGTTAAATTTACTCCATTAAGTGCTAAAGAAAGATTTACTGCTTTAACATCAAATGAGATTGATATCTTATCAAGAAATACTACTTGGACTCTTTCTAGAGATGCTGACATTGGTCTAACTTTCGTAGGAGTAAACTTCTATGATGGCCAAGGTTTTATGGTTAGAAAAAATTCAGGTTATTCATCTGTGAATGATTTCAAAGATGGTATATCTGCGTGTACTAACTTAGGAACAACTACTGAGCTAAACATGAGAGATTTCTTTAATTCAAAAGGAATCAAGTATGAGCCAGTAACTTTTGAAAAAGCAGACGAAGTTGTTGCGGCATATGATGCTGGAAGATGTGATACTTACACTACTGATAAATCCGGTCTAGCTGCTCAAAGAATTAAATTGAGCAATCCAGATGATCATATTGTATTACCTGAAACTATTTCAAAAGAGCCTTTAGGCCCTGTTGTACGTCAAGGTGACTCAGTTTGGGAAGATATCGTAAGATGGTCTCTAAACGTTATGATTGAAGCAGAAGAGTATGGTGTTAATTCTAGTAATGCTGATTCTATGAAATCTTCTGATAACCCAGCTGTTAAAAGATTGGTTGGTGCTGAAGGTGAACTAGGTGCTGCATTAGGCCTAGATAACGACTGGAGTTTAAGAATTATCAAGCAAGTTGGTAACTACGGTGAAAGCTATAAAAGAAATATAGCTGACACAGGAATTTTACCTGATAGAGGTCCAAACGAATTATGGACAAAAGGCGGAATTCTTTACGTTCCACCAGCAAGATAATTTTTATCTAATAAATTGAATAAAAAGGGCTAGATTTTTCTAGCCCTTTTTTTTATAAATCATAAAGACTTGTGAATTTTAATTTTAAAAAATTACTGCCTCAAACTCTTACAATACTAGTTGTAATTCTAGTATTTGGATTTTTTACTTATAATGCACAAGTCAATATGGAAAATAGAGGTATAGCTTTTGGTTATGGCTTTTTATCCCAGGAATCTTCTTTTGATGTTCAATTTTCATTAATTGAATTTGACGGTTCTCATTCATATTTTAGAGCTTATTTGGTTGGATTACTTAATACTATTTTAGTTTCAGTGATAGGAATTATATTAGCTACAATATTAGGAGTTGTTGTAGGTATAGCAAGGTTATCAAAAAATTATCTTATTGAAAGAACAGCAGCCGTTTATGTAGAATTTTTTAGAAATATTCCTTTATTATTACAAATATTTTTTTGGTATTTTGCTGCATTAAGAGCCCTACCTTTGCCTCAAAAAGCAGAACCAATGCTTGGAGTGTTTTTCTTAACAATTAAAGGATTTTTTGTTCCTGCATTTGTTTGGAACAATTTAGATGTTTTTATTTATTCAATTATTGCAGCGATTATATCGATAATATTTGTCAGGATATATGCTAGAAAAAAACAAGAAAATGAAGGTAAACAAACTCCAGTTTTATACATTTCAGTAGGCTTATTATTAATTTTACCTCTTTTGAGTTTTGTCTTGGGTGGTTCTAGTTTTTCCATCGAAATACCTGTTTTAAAGCAGATGTCTCAATCTTCGTTTACTTATGAAGGAGGTATTGGGTTACCACCAGAGCTGATAGCATTAGCTCTTGCTTTATCTTTGTATACTGCAACATTTATTGCTGAGTGTGTAAGAGCAGGTGTCCAAGGTGTTGGAAAAGGTCAAAAAGAGGCTGCTGCTTCTATAGGATTAACTCCAAATCAAGTATTAAAATTAGTTGTTATGCCTCAAGCATTAAGAATAATTATTCCACCAACAACTAATCAATATTTAAATCTAACTAAAAATTCTTCACTAGCCGCAGCTATAGCATATCCAGATTTAGTATTGGTTTTTGCAGGAACGGCGCTGATGCAAACAGGTAGAGCAATTGAAATTGTCTCTATTACAATGTTAACTTATTTATCACTAAGTATATCAATCTCTATTTTTATGAATTGGTATAACAAAAAAATAGCAATCAAAGAAAAATAATGAATAAATCAAATATTTTAACTCCTGACAAAAATAATTTACAAGCTTATTTGTATACTGGAATTTTATTATTTTTTATAAGCATAATTGACGTATCATTAAGTTCATTTTTTAATATTAACTTAACTTCATTTTTACCTGATTCTATTAGTTTTATTTTACCATTAATTTTAGGCTTTATTGGTTTACATTTTATAAGAATTGAATATTCAGGAATTAAATTTCTAGATTTAATAAATAAAAATATAAATACAAACTCTTTTAATGCTTTATTATCTTTATTAATTATTTTTATAATAATTAAATTACTACCACCTACACTTAGCTGGTTTATTTTGGATGCTAATATAGCAGGGGATAGCAAAGATGCATGTACTGGTAGCGGTGCTTGCTGGACATATATAAAAGTTTGGTTTAATAGATTTATGTATGGAATGTATCCCAATGAAGAACAATGGAGAATTAATATTTCATTTATTTCTTTGGCTTTTCTTGGTTCAGTTGGTTTTTTTACAACAGAAAAATTAAAGAAATATTTAACGTTATATTATGTTGTTATTTATCCATTGATAGCATTGCTATTTATTTATTTTTTTATTTCAGGAGGTCCAATATTTTTTGACTTTTCTTATGGAATAATTGCTGCAGTTATATCAATCATAATTGGTTTTTTTATTCCTTCAAAATTTAAAATGTATTATTTTATAATAGTACCAATTACTATTTATATATTATTAAAGTATGTTTTCTTTTATGAAGAACTAATTGAATTAGGAAAATTAGAATCTCTTGAGTGGGTTGAAACAGGTGCTTGGGGAGGATTATCCTTAACGTTTATTGTTTCATTTTTCTGTTTAATTTTTTGCTTTCCAATAGGATTATTTTTATCTTTAGGTAGAAGATCTGATTTATATATAATTAAATATATATCGATAGGTTTTATTGAATTTTGGCGTGGTGTGCCGTTAATAACGGTTTTATTTATGTCATCAGTTATGTTTCCAATGTTTTTACCAGAAGACATGTTCATTGATAAACTTGTCAGAGTTATAATTGCAATCTCTTTATTTGAAGCTGCTTATGTGGCAGAAGTTATAAGAGGTGGTCTACAAGCTTTACCAAGAGGTCAATATGATGCTGCAAAATCTTTAGGTATGGGTTATTGGAAGATGCATATATTCGTTATTTTACCTCAAGCTCTTAAATTGGTTATACCCGGTATAGCAAATACATTTCTTGCATTAGTGAAAGACACACCACTAATATTTGTAGTTGGGTTATTAGAATTGGCAGGAATGTTAGGGTTGGCAAAAACTAATCCTAAATGGCTTGGTTTTGCAATGGAAGGTTACGTATTTGCATCAATAGTATTTTTTATTATTTGCTATGCAATGAGTAAATATAGTTATAATTTAGAACAGAAATATAAAACAGAAAGATAATCAATGTCAGATCCTATTATAAAGATAAATAATATGAATAAATGGTTTGGAGATTTCCAAGTTCTTAAGGATATTAATCTTGACGTTGAAAAAAATAAAAAAATTGTAGTTTGTGGTCCATCTGGTTCAGGAAAATCAACTTTAATTAGATGTATTAACAGACTCGAAGAACATCAAAAAGGAACAATTATAGTTGATGGAACTGAATTAACTGAAGAAACAAAAAATATTGAACAAATAAGAGCTGAAGTTGGAATGGTATTTCAA
>CACACV010000021.1 GCA_902531025.1 uncultured Pelagibacteraceae bacterium
CATATTAAGATTTTGAGAAATTAAATCGCTCATAAAACTAACTTTATATTAAAGTTTTTGCTAAAAAAATAGGCACCAATTATTTAAATTGGCGCCTATTAAATTTTTCTTTCTCTATGAATTATAGAGGTAAGAAACTAGTGTCTACTGCTCCTGCTGGAGTTCCCATACCTTTTAGGAAACCATCAAGATTACCACTTTCCATAGACTGTTTAGTTTCTGCTGGAGTTAGAAATTTAAATCCACCAATAGTTTCTTTCATATCGGCAACTGCCATTTCAGCATCTTTAGCTATTACGTCCATGTCTGATTTACCAGCTGCGTATCTAGCATTTGCTTCGTGAGTTACTTCGATGAAAGTTCTTAACATTCCTGGATTTTCTTTCATGAACTTGTCAGTTACAGATGTAATATCAATACCTAAGATACCAGCATCTCTAGCTTCTTGAACAGTTAAAAGTCTTGAACCAACTGCTGTTGCTGCTTTGATAGAGTTACCACCAAATAGACAAGCCATTACTACATCACCACTTACTAATGCAGCAGCTCCTTCTTCAGGGTCCATTTGAATAACATCCATTTTACCTCTGTCAGCTCCAACAACTTTCATACTTTCATCAAAAACGTATTCAGCCATTGTTCCTAGTGGAACTGCAACTTTTTTACCTTCTAATTCAGATGCATTTGCTTTTGTAATTCCAGATGCATTAGAAGTAACACAAGTAGTTCCTCCCATTCCATATTCCATTGCAATATCTACAAGTTTTAATGGTGCATTAGATTTTACAGCATTAATAAAAGGTACTAAACCTTGTGAGTAAGAAATATCGATATCTCCTGCTAACATAGCATCAGTCATTGCTCCACCGTTTGAGAAGTTAGTCCATTTAACTGGAACACCTAGAGCTTTATCAAAAAGTTTTTTAACTTTATCTTCTTGGTTTGGAGTTGGCCATTCTAAGAAGAAAGCTACTCTAACCTCACTAGCAGCAGCGTTTGCAGCTGATATTGATAAGTTAAGAGCAAATAAACTTCCAAGAATAAAACTTATTATTTTTTTCATTTTATCTCCTGTTAATTAAATTTAATTTACGTTGTGCATTAAAGTGTATTCCAATAGTTAAGTAAACTATGAATTAGCTAGAGTTTATTGAAGAATAGGCAAATAACAATCTGAAGTTGTATAGTTTTTAGGTGTTTAATTTATTTGCTGTTTAATTAAAAAATACTAGTCTAGAAGAAAAGGCAAACATAAAAAAAATAAATTATGAGTTCAGAAAACAAATTTAAAATGCCCAATTCTCTTAATGAGCATTGGATGCCATTTACATCAAATAAAGATTTTAAAGAAAATCCAAGACTAATAGTAGAAGCAAAAGGTGTATATTTAAAAAATCATCAAGGAAAAACTCAAATAGATGCGAGCTCGGGATTATTCTGTAATCCACTTGGCCACGGTAGAGAAGAAATTATTGAAGCAATTACTAAACAGTTAAAGACTGTAGACTACGCACAACCATTTCAACAAGGTTTTGGCGGTTCATTTGAACTTGCAACAAAAATATCAAAACATACACCAGGAAACTTAAATAGAATTTTTTATACAATTTGTGGATCAACAGCTGTTGAAACAGCAATTAAAATTTCGATAGCTTATCACAAAGCAAGAGGCGAAGGCCAAAGATTTAGATTTGTTGGAAGAGAGAGAGCTTACCATGGAATGAACATTGGAGCTACTTCAGTAGGAGGTATGATTAATAATGTTAAAACTTTTGCAAGTGTTTTAATGCCAGGTGTAGTTCATATGAGGCATACTCATTTACCAGAGCATAAGTATGTATCAGGACAACCAGAAACTGGAGTGGAGCTAGCAGATGATCTTGAGAGAATTTGTACAAATTTTGGTGGGGAAAATATTGCAGCTTGTATTGTCGAACCTGTAGCTGGATCAACAGGAACATTAGTTCCGCCAGTAGGCTACTTACAAAGATTAAGAGAAATTTGTGATAAGCATGGAATACTTTTAATTTTTGATGAAGTAATTACAGGATGGGGAAGAATGGGTTCAGCATTTGGAGCTCAAGAATTTGGTGTTACACCAGATTTAATGACTATGGCTAAAGCTACAACTAATGGAATTGTTCCAATGGGTGTAGTTGCTTGTAAAGAGGAAATTTACGATGCTATCATGGATAATACACCAAAAGGAACTATAGAATTATTTCATGGTTATACTTACTCAGGCATACCAGTATCAGTAGCAGCAGCTCTTGCGGTTCAAGAAATTTTTGAAAAAGAAGATATATTTAATAGATCAAAAGAGATGGCGCCTTATTTTCAAGAAGCATTATTTTCATTAAAGGACATTGATGTAGTTGAAAATATAAGAGGTTATGGAATGATGGGTGGAATTGATATGAAAATGGATAAGAAGCCTGGAGTAGCAGGTTTTACCTGTTTTAAACATTGTTATGAAGCTGGAGTTAATTTTAAAGCTACAGGTGATTGCCTGATTATAGCACCAATGTTTATTTCTGAAAAAAAACATATTGACGAAATAATTGAAAAATTAAGAACTGGAATAAACAATTACGCCAAATCTAAAAAAAATTAATTTAATTTAATGAAAATCGGTGTTCCAAGGGAAATAAAGCCGCAAGAAAATAGAATTGGATTAACTCCTGAAAGTGTAAAAGCTTTAACTTCACATGGACATGAAGTTTTGGTTGAAAATAATGGTGGTTATGAAGCAGGCTTTGATAATGAACAATATAAAAAAGTTGGCGCAAAAATCATTGATAAAGCTGAAGATATTTTTTATGACTCAGAAATAATTGTTAAGGTTAAGGAACCTTTGTCTAATGAAGTTAAATTGATAAGAGAAAATCAAGTTATTTTTACCTATCTTCATTTGGCGGCAGCAAAAGAATTAACTCAAGGATTAATAAATTCAAAATCTGTTTGCATAGCTTATGAAACAGTAACAGATAAAAATGGAAGACTTCCTTTACTAGCTCCTATGAGTGCAGTGGCAGGAAGAATGTCTGTTCAAGCTGGAGCCCATTGTTTAGAAAAAAACCAGAAAGGTAGAGGCGTTTTGTTGGGAGGAGCACCTGGAGGCGAGCCTGCCGAAGTAGTAATTCTCGGAGGAGGAGTTGTAGGCGAAAATGCTGCAATTATTGCTACCGGAATGAAGGCCAATGTACATATTGTTGATAAATCTGAAGCTAGACTAAAACAACTAAGCGAAATTTTTGGGGACAAAATTACTCCTCAGTTAAGCGACAAAGCTGATTTGGAAAAATTAGTTTCAAATTGTGATTTATTAGTTGGTGGCGTTTTAATTCCAGGAGCGGAAGCACCAAAGTTAGTTACTAAAAAAATGATAAAAAATATGAAACGCGGGTCAGTTATTGTTGATGTTGCTATTGATCAAGGGGGTTGCGTGGAGACAAGTAAACCAACTACACACGCAGAACCAACTTTTATTGTTGATGACGTTGTTCATTACTGTGTTGCTAATATGCCAGGAGGTGTACCAAGAACTTCCACAATTGCATTAAATAATGCCACTTTACCTTTTTTAATAAAATTAGCTAATGAGGGTTATAATAAAACACTAAAAAATGACTCTAATTTTTTGGCAGGTTTAAATGTTCACAAAGGACAAGTTACTTATAAAGCAGTAGCAGATGCTTTTGGACATGCGTACTTTGATGCAAAAGAATTATTAAATTAAAGATCTTTTTTATTTTTAGTTTTAAATCGAGGCTTTTAAAGCTTCATAAATCAAATCTTCTGTAGTTTCGCCAATACTTCTATAAACTTCTTGATTACCTTTAAAAATTAATAGCGTAGTTTGATATTGTACATTAAATAAATTAGCGATCTCACTATTTGTTACATCAAATGAAAAATACTTAATATTATCAAATTTAATATCTAATAATTCACCTTGCTTTTTTGCTTTTTGTAAAACTTTCATTTGATTTGCGCATGATGAGCAATATTTCATCCAAGAACTGACCACTACAATTTTCCCTTCAGATTTAGCTTTGTTAAACAATTCTTTATCAAAAGTTGTTTTCTTTTCCATTGCATTGGCGCTAAATGCAAACAAACAAAAAATAAAAATAAAAATTTTTTTCATAAACTATTAGAGAATTTATATGCTTTTAAAATTAAATAAATACATTATAATGACACATGGGGTGCCAATTTAGGCTGAGAAAAACCCAATGAACCTGTCCGGTAATTCAGAAAGGGAAAAATGGAACAAATAAATTTATTAAGTCAATTTTCAACAATTATATTAATTGTTTTTATAAGTGTCATTTTTTTGATTGTTGGAATTGTTTATTCTAAAAAATATCAAGGTATAAATAATTATTTAGTTGCAAATAGATCTGTAGGAACGTTTTCATTAACCACAAGTTTTGTTGCATCAGCATTAGGCGCATGGATATTGTTTGGTCCAGCATCTGCAGCCACTTGGGGAGGTATAGGTGCGGTAATTGGATATGCACTGGGAACAGCATTTCCTTTATTTATTTTAGTTTATCTGGGAAAAAAATTTAGAAAATCTTATCCAAAGGGAAAAACTTTAATTGAAGTTATTAGATTAAGATTTGGTTCAAAATTATTTAAATTGATTTTATTTCTATCAATATTTTATATGACAATATTTTTAATTGCTGAAGTTACAGCTGTATCAATCTTAGTTAATTATATTTCAGGAACAGATTTGTGGATTACGGCTTTAATTGTAATTGTTAGTTCTCTTATTTATACATTATATGGGGGACTGAGAGCATCAATTTTTACAGATAATATTCAATTTATTGTTTTAATCTTATTATTATTAATAGGTTTTTCTTACTTAATTTCATTTAACTCAAATGATTTTAATTTTGAATTTATAAAAATAAATAAACCAAACTTATTAAGTACAAATTATCTCCCAAATTTTACTGCTGGATTAACTTTTTTTATAGCAGTTGCCGCTACTAATTTATTCCATCAAGGTAACTGGCAAAGAGTATATGCAGCAAAAAGTAACGATGTTTTAAAAAAAAGTTTAATATTTTCATTCATTATTATCATACCTATTGTATTTTTAATGGGCTTTAGTGGATTAATTGCAATTTCACAGAATAGCAGTATTAATCCAGACTTAGCTTTCTTTTCTTTGTTATTAAAAGAGCAAACTATTCTTCTATCAATAATTATATTAGTGCTGGCTATATCTTTAACTATAAGCAGTATTGATACATTGATAAATGCAATTTCCAGCTTAATAGTTGTTGATGGAAATAAAGTCGTTAAATTTAAAGGAAATTATTTAAATTTATCGAAACAAATAATAATTCTTCTATCATTAATTACTTTTTTTTTAGCATCACAAGGATTAAGTATTTTGTATTTATTTTTACTAGCAGACTTACTTTGTTGCGCAGCAGTGCTAACAATATTTTATAGTTTTTATTCAAATTCATTAAACGAAAAAAACTCCTATATTTCAATTATTATTGGTTTAATAGCCGGTATATTATTTTTTCCAAGTCCAGATTTTTCAAAATCTATTTTGATTGGAATAATTTTTCCTACAGATTTTTTTCCATCATTTTTTTCACAATCCATGTTATTCTGTTCTTTTATTATAGCAACGTTTATACCAGTTTTTGCTTGGAAATTAAAATAACTATATAAAAGATAATTTTTAAAAGATTATTATTATTTTAAAAAATATTAAAATAAAAAATAAAAATGAAAAATATTTATCATTCTGATATTTACAAATTTAACTCTCCAGTAAATAGTTATTGGGAAGATACTTCAAAAGAAAATTTTAATTTAGAAAAATTAACAAAAAATATTAATTGTGAAATAGCTATAATTGGAGGAGGTTATACTGGTTTGTTGTGTGCAATTAATTTAATCGAAAATTATAATCTTGATGTAATTTTACTTGAAGCAGGTAAAGTTGGGTGGGGCGCATCATCTCGTAATGGAGGTTTTTGTTCTTTTCCACCAATTAAGACGTCTTATAAAAAACTACAAAAGATTTATGGAAAACAAGAAACTAAAAAATTTTTTAAAAATGCAGTCGAAGGATCAAATTATACAAAGGATATAATATCAAATTATAATATTGATTGCGATGTAACCGGTGAGTCTAATTTTATTGTCGCTCATCACCCAAACAAATTTAAACAAATTAAAGAGCAAGCAGAGATATATAAAAATGAATTTGGTATACAAACTGAAATCTATTCAAAAGAAGAGTTTAATAATATTGGACATGGTGGGACCGAGCAATTTGGTGCATTATCATATAAACCTGGTTTTGCAATTAATCCCCTTAAATTTGTTAATGGTATTGCAAAATATGCCTTATCAAAAAAATTAAAGATATTTGAACACACATTTGTAGATAAAATTGATAAAATTAATGTGTCCTATAATTTAAAAACCAAAGAAGGATCAGTTAATGCAAAAAAAATTGTTGTAGCCACCAATGGCTTCTACCAAGAAGGCTTAGTACCCCAATTGAATGATAGAATTCTACCTGTGATATCAAATATTATTGTAACAAGACAATTAACAAAAAATGAAATTGATTTGCATAATTTTAAAACATTTTCGCCGATAGCAAATACAAAAAATCTTTTGTACTATTACCGAAAGTTGCCTGATAACAGAATTTTATTTGGTACAAGAGGAGATTTTATTGGAAGTGATCATTCAAATTTAGTTAGGTCAAAAATTATGGAAAATTTTTTTAAGAATATTTTTCCATCATGGTCAAATATTTCTGTAGATTATAATTGGCGTGGACTAATTGCTATGTCACAAAAATTAACTCCATCGATTGGTAAAATCAAAAATGAAGAAATTTATTACGGTTTTGGATACCATGGTGTTGGCGTTGCCTCTGCTCCTTGGACCGGTAAACAATTATCAAAATTAGTTTTTTCATCTAATAGCAAAGATCTTAATATTTCAAAAATTTATAAGGGTTTACCTAAAAAATTTATTTTTCCTAAATTAAGAATATTTTATTTTAGATTAGCAGTTTTGTTCTATAATATTAAAGATAAATTAAATATTTAGAATATTGAGTATAATTTTAAATTAGGTTAAAATATATTGATGTTTACTTTTATAATTCCCTTTTTGGTTCTGATACTTGTTGTTGTATTTATTCATGAGTATGGACATTATTATTTTGCTAAAAGATATGGTGTTGGTGTAACTGATTTTTCAATCGGATTTGGAAAGGAAATATTTGGATGGAATGATAAATCTGGGACTAGATGGAAAATATGCTGGATACCTCTTGGTGGATATGTAAAATTTTTTGGAGATAGGAATGTATTTTCCCAGGCTGATCAGGAAGAATTATTAAAAAAATATAAACCCGAAGATCAAGAAAAATTATTTGTAACAAAACCTTTGTATCAAAGAGCACTTATTGTTGCGGGAGGACCATTTGCTAACTTTGTTTTAGCTATATTCATATTTTTATTTATTTATATGTTTATTGGTAAAGATTTTACTCCAGCAATAATTGATGAAGTTCAAAAAGATAGTCCTGCTGAGATGGCTGGAATGAAAAAAAATGATATTATTCTTGAAATTGACAATGTTGAAGTCGAGAGCATTCTTGATGTTTCGAAGCTAATTACCATGTCAACTTCTGAATTTATTGATTTAAAAGTCTCAAGATATGATCAAGAAGTTTTAATAAAAGTTAAACCAAATTTGGTAGAAAGCGAAGATAGCCTTGGTAATAAAATTAATAAAAGGATGATTGGTATTAAGTTAAGTCCTTATAATAATGAAATTAATCATGTTAAATTAGGACCTGTAAAAGCTTTTATTCATTCTTTAAATGAAGTTTATTTTGTAACATCATCTTCTTTGAAATATTTGGGTTCAATGTTAAGAGGTGCAGGAGATTCAACTCAATTAGGTGGTCCTATAAGAATTGCAAAAATATCTGGTCAAGTTGCTGAGTTTGGAATAATCCCATTTATTAGTATGATGGCTTATATTTCTATTAGTTTAGGTTTGATTAATCTCTTTCCAATACCATTGCTAGATGGTGGGCATTTAATGTTTTATGCATTTGAAAAGATATTGGGTCGCCCTTTAAGCCAAAAAACCCAGGAAGGTTTTTTTCGAATCGGCATGTTTTTATTGCTTTCTTTGATGTTTTTTGCAACTTTTAATGATCTCAAAGATTTAGGCTTATTTTAGTGGTTTTTTAATGATCAAAAAAACAATATAAATCAATACTTATTTAATACTATATGTTGTTATTTTTTTTTTTAGATACACTAAAAAAAAGCTTGAATTATCAACGATTTTGTTAAGTATACACTTATAAACCTTTAAAACCGGAGCTAAAATGAACAAGAAACAATTAGTCGCTAAATTGGCTGGTTCTTTAAACCAAAGCAAAGCTGATGCTGAGCGAACTTTTGATACAATAACCAACACTATTTTGGATGCATTAAAAGGCGATGATTCAGTAAAAATTGCAGGTTTTGGGACTTACAAGGTAGCTAAAAGAAAGGCTAGAATTGGACGAAATCCTAGAACAGGAGAGCAAATCCAAATCGCTGCCTCTCAAAAGGTAAAATTTTTACCTGCAAAAGCGCTTAAAGAAGTTTTCAACAAGTAAACTTTTTTTTAACAGCCTTTGTTAAGTTTTTTATAAAATTAACAAAGGCTGTTACTATATGCAAGTATTGCATACCTATTTTTCTTAACATTCGTTACTCATTAGTTTTTTTAAAATTATAAGAACCTTTCTACAAAAGGAGTTTTATGATTAAACATTTAAAAAAATTTATTGGCCCACTGGTCAGTATATTTTTTTTACTCAATATGACCAGTGTTGCTAGTGCAGAAACAACTGTGTCAGCAGAAGTTGGGTTTATATTTAATACATTTTTATTTTTAGTCTGTGGATTTTTAGTTATGTTTATGGCGGCAGGTTTTGCCATGCTTGAATCTGGAATGGTTACATCTAAAAGTGTATCTGTAATCTGTGCAAAAAATATTGGATTATTTTCAATAGCTGGGATTATGTTTTGGCTATTTGGATATAATTTAGCCTATGGAATACCTGAGGGAGGATTTATAGGTAAATTTATTCCTTGGTCAGATGGAAGCAAAATTGATACAGGATATTCAGATGGTTCTGATTGGTACTTTCAAATGGTATTCTGTGCTACTACAGTTTCTATTGTTTCAGGAACATTAGCAGAAAGAATTAAGTTATGGCCGTTCTTTTTATTTGCAGCATTATTATCAGGCATCATTTATCCAATCGTAATGGGTTGGCAATGGGGAGGCGGCTGGTTAGCTGTCAGAGGATTTTCTGATTTTGCTGGATCAACACTTGTTCACTCAACTGGTGGTGCAGCTGCTTTAGCAGGAGCAATATTATTAGGTCCAAGAATTGGAAGATTCGCAAAAGCAGGAGCTCCAGCTCCAGTTAAGCCATTTGCAGCATCTTCTATACCACTAGTAACAATAGGAGTATTTATTTTATGGTTAGGTTGGTTTGGATTTAATGGTGGATCTCAACTTGCTATGGGAACTGCTGACGATGCAATAGCTGTATCAAAAATATTTATTAACACTAATCTAGCTGCCTGCGGAGGTGTAATGGCCTGCGCTATAATAACTAGATTGATGTATGGTAAAACTGACGTGGTCCAAATGTTAAATGGTGCAATAGGTGGATTAGTTGCAATAACTGCTGAACCTTTAATGCCATCTCCAATAGCCGCAATTTTAATTGGTGCAATCGGAGGAGTAATAGTAATATTTGGAACTAAACTTTTATTTCACTTTAAAATCGATGATGTTGTAGGAGCTGTACCAGCACACTTATTTGCTGGAATATGGGGAACATTAGCAGTGCCTATTACCAACTCTGGTGCAAATTTTGGAACTCAGTTACTGGGTGTAATTTCCATAAATGCATTTGTTTTTGTCGCAGCTTTTATAGTATGGGCATTAATGAAAAATACTATTGGTATTAGATTAAGTAAGGAAGCTGAGTTAAAAGGTACTGACGTTAGTGAAACAGGCGTCATTGCATACGCTATAAGAGATTAAGGTATTTACTTGTTCGACAATTAGTCTCTCTAATAGTTAGCAATTTAAGAACAGGTAAGTGTGGGGGGTCCTATTTATAGGGCCCTTCATTTTAATAAGAGACCTTTTGCACCTCCCACTCCTGTGATCAGTCAAAAGGTCTCTTTAATTAACGATTTTTAATGAAATTTAGAACTTCTAGAGCATGATCTTTAACTTTAACCGATCTCCATTCTTTAATAATTTTTTGATCTTTAATCAAAAAAGTACTTCGTATCAATCCCATAAACTCTCTTCCCATAAATTTTTTTTTACCCCAGGTTTTATAATCCTTGATCGCATGTTTTTTTTCATCAGCTAAAAGATTAAATTTAATATTATATTTTTTTTTAAACTTTTGATGGCTTTCGATGCTATCTTTAGAGACTCCTATGACCAAACAATCTAACTTTTTAAAATTTTGTAATAATGAATTAAAATCATTGGTTTCTATTGTACACCCAGGAGTATCATCTTTTGGATAAAAATAGATTATAATGTATTTATTTTTTATTTTATTTAATTCAAATATTTTACCATCTGTAGAAGGTATTTTAAAGTTTGGTGCTTTTTTTAGTTTAATTTTTTTATTCATATTAATTATGGTAATTATTTATTTTTAGTGTAATAAACATTTATGACTATAAAATCACTACAAACTTTGGTCGCAGATGCACTTTCTGAAGTCAAAACTATTTCACCATCTGAAGCTTTGGAGTTATCAAAAGAGAACAAATGTAATTTAATTGATATTAGAGATGCGGTTGAATTACAAAATTTAGGCAGAATTGAAAATTCTTTTCATATTTCAAGAGGATTATTAGAATTTTCAATACATCCAGACAGCGCCTATGTCCAAAATAAAAATCTAGATTTAAATAAAGAATTGGTTTTATTTTGTGCAGCTGGAGGAAGATCAGCCCTAGCTGCGAAGACTTTAAAAGAAATGGGTTTTAAAAATGTTTCTCATGTAGAAGGCGGTTTTGGAAATATGTCAAATTCAGGTTTTAAAGTAATTAAATAGTTTATTTAATCAAAAAGACTAATTTTTTTTGCAAAGAAAATTCTAATAATCCAATATAAAACAATGCCTACCGGTCCAACAAAATACGTGACTACTAAAGGTATAAAGTTTAAATATTTTGACATAAAGTATTTTTGACTATCTCGAACTATCCAAGCACCACAAAATAAATTTATGGATAGGAAATGCGTCCAGAATAGAATTAAAAATTCTTCATTTTCAAACAAATTAGCTAAGTTATAGAAATTTAAATATAGTTCAAAATTTTGTAGAAAATCGTAACCCTCACTAAAAAATTGATAGATTAAATAAATATATACATATCCTAATATTATAAATGGAAAAATTGATGATGCTAAAAGTCCACTTATTCTTGATTGAGGAAAAAAAATTAATACAAACCAAAAAGGCAAAACACCAAAGTTTAACCATAAATAAATCATTTCAGTTGTAAAAAAGGATGAAATTTGCTCAAACATATTAATTTATATTATATTAAAAGTATCGATGATTCCTATAAAAAATAAAAAAAAAACTTTAGAAGTAACGGTTGAAGAGATGCGCAATTTTGCGTTTAATTACATTGAAAAATTTGCTCCTTCTAAACAACAATTAAAAACTTATTTATTAAAAAAATACCTAAAATATAAAAATCCTAATATTAAAAAAAGTAATATTAGCGATTTAATAGATATAGTTACCGAAGACTTAGAAAAATCTAAATTTATTAATGATAAGTTTTATTCAGAATCTAAAGCTAAAAATCTAATTCAAAGAGGTTCATCAATAAACAAAATCAGAAATTATTTAATAAATAAAGGTGTTGGAGAAAAATATATTAAGAACACAATTGATCTAATCCAAACAAATAATGAAGATCAAGACTTTTTTTCTGCAATAAAAATATGCAGAAAAAAAAGAATTGGCCCAAGCAGAGATGAAGCAAATAGATCGCTTTTTTATAAAAAAGATATTGGTATTTTAGCTAGAGCAGGTTTTGATTTTGAAGTCTCAAAAAGAGTAATGGAAATTGAAAAAGATGAATATTTAAAAATTATTAATCTTCTTTAGTTTTTTTTTCATTTTTTTTGAGATAATATTGAATTTTGTTTCTTATATAATTTTTAACGAAAACAAACAACAATAAACCAAATATTGATACTGAAACAATTATAATTAAAATTATTCTTATCTGCTCGGTCACTTAAGATTTTTACTTCTTTTTAAAATTATACTTGGATTTTTGAAATTTTCTTTCCCATATAAAATTTCATTACCTTTAAAATCTGTTATTATCCCCCCTGCATCTTGAAGGATAGCGTGGCCAGCAGCAATATCCCATTCACAAGCTCTAGCTTCAGCTACATATCCGTCAAATTCTCCAGATGCTACTACGCAAAATTTTAATGAGCTTTTCATTCTAACGAAATCTTTTACGCCAATTTCTTTATAAATTTTTTCAATTTCTGGCTTTATTTTATTTGAGTAGCTAACAAATTTAATTGTACTTTTTTTAGTTTCAGCATCACATTTTAATTTGATCAAATTTCCATCGGTTAATTCATAAGCCATATCTTTGCCGTATGAATAAAACATTCTTTTTTTCGCGGGAGCATAAATCAAACCAGCAACTGGTTTCTTATTTAATATTAAGCCAGCATTTATTGTGAATTCATCTAAATTATTTATATAGTCATAAGTTCCATCAATAGGGTCTACCAACCAAAAGTCTGTAAGATTTTTAGTTGATTTGTTATGAGAAGTTTCTTCCGAGACTATAGGCAAATCTGGAGTCAATTTTAATATTTTATTTGTAATAATTTTATTTACTTCTAAATCTCCATTACTAACCGGTGTACCATCTGACTTGATTTCTTTTTTTAGGCCCTTAATTCTTAACTCTAAAGCAACTTCACCAGCATAAAGAAAATTATCTATTTGTTTTTCAATAACGTCTTTTAAATTTTTTTCATTCATCTGACACAAATTTTTCTAATATAATGTTTTTTGAATTTATTACTTTTTTACCTACATTTTCAAAATTGACAGTTATTTTTTCGTTAATAATAGACTGAACTTGACCAATTCCCCAGCCTTTATTGGCTGGATTTATAACTTTATCCCCTGGTTCAAAATCTATAATCATTTAATTTAATTTATATTAGAATTAAGTATAAATACCATCAAATGAAAACAGAATTAAATTCTCTTGGAATAGATAAAAAACCATCAGATACAACTATTGTTGTAGCTATGTCGGGTGGCGTAGATTCCTCTACTGTAGCAGGAATGATGAAAAAAGAAGGATACAATGTAATAGGAATAACATTAAAACTTTATGACGATAGTAAAGAAGTAGCAAAATCCAAGCAATGTTGCTCAGGCCAAGATATAATGGATGCTAAACGTGTAGCTAATAAATTAGGAATAAAACATAAAATTTTGTACTATCAAGATAAGTTTAAGCAAGGAGTTGTAGATAATTTTGTAGATAGCTATCTCAAAGGAGAAACTCCAATTCCATGTATTCAATGCAATCAGACAGTAAAATTTAAAGACTTATTAGAGGTCTCCAAGGATCTTAAAGCTGATGCTTTAGTAACTGGACATTATGTAAAAAGCGTAACTAAAAATAATTCTACAAGTATGTACAGGGCAATTGACGAAAGTAGAGACCAAAGTTATTTTTTATTTAATACTACCAGAAAGCAGTTAGATTATTTAAGATTTCCATTAGGAAAAATATTAAAAGATAAAACTAGAGAGATTGCAAAAGAACTTGATTTAAATGTAGCAGACAAACCTGATAGCCAAGATATTTGTTTTGTACCAAATGGAAATTATTCCTCGGTTATTAAAAAATTTAGACCTAATTCTTTCAAAAAAGGAAATATAAAAAATTTAGATGGCAAAGTAATTGGTGTACACAATGGGATAATTAATTTCACAATTGGACAAAGAAAAGGGATAAAGGTCTCAGATAAAAATCCACTTTATGTAATTAAAATAGATTCTGAAAATAACGAAATAATAGTTGGTCCTAAAGAAAATCTTGGAAAGAAAAATATTTTTTTAAAAAATCTAAACTTATTAAGTGAGAAAGAAGAATTTGAAAATAATATTTTTGTTAAAGTAAGATCAACAGGAAAACTTCTTGAAGCAAAAGTAAATATAAAAGATAAGAACACAGCAGAAGTTAATTTAGTTGAGTTTGAAGATGGTATTTCTCCTGGTCAAGCCTGTGTATTTTACAATAAGGACCAATTCGGTCATAAAGTACTAGGTGGTGGTTGGATTAAAGAATAAATTT
>CACACV010000022.1 GCA_902531025.1 uncultured Pelagibacteraceae bacterium
ATTTAAAAGAACCTACATTATTTATAGATGATAATTGCTGTAAAATTGAAAGAGAGCATATTTGGTCAAAAATGGATTATTTAATTGCAAAGCCATTTGTAGTTGACTCTAAGAAAAAAACTGAAGATTTAAATTATTTGTATTCAATTTTTTTTCAACTAATAAAAGAAATAAGTACAAATTTAAATAATTTACATAAACAAGATAATCCTAATATATTTTGGCAAATTTTAGTTGGTCCATGGTTAGAAAATTATTTGACAGTTTTATTTAATAGATACAATAAAATTAAAAATGCAATGCAAGATTATAATTTAAATGAGGTAAATTTAATTAATACTGAAAATAAATATTTAACAACAATTGATACCATATCTTTTAATCATGCATGCATGAACCAATATTGGAATGAAGTTTTATATTCTAAATTAATAAAAAATTTTAATTCTAATATAAAAATTAATTATATCATTCCAGATAAAAAATTTTATTACTTTAAATCAAATAATGAAAAAATTTCAAAAAAATATTTTTCTCAAATTATAAAAAAATATTTATCTATCATTCTAAATAATTTTAAGAGAGACAATGATGCGTTAATTGTAAATAGTTATTTACCATTATTTGAAGAGATGAAATTTAATTTTAATTTAAAACAAATACCTCAAATATTGAAAAGTCCTGAAATTGAATATCCAAGCATGGACACTAATCTTAGAAAAAAAATCAAAATAAATCATGAAAATCATTCAGAATTTGATAATTTTGCAAGATTGCATTTACCTTTTTCTATACCAATTTGTTTTTTAGAAGGTTTTAATGAACTTAAAAATACAGTTTCAAATCTTAACTGGCCAAAAAAACCAAAATTTATTTTTACTTCAAATAATCATGATTATGATGAAGTTTTCAAACTATGGACAGTTAAAAAAAGAGAAGAAAATATACCTTATTTTATAGGTCAACATGGAGTGAGTTCACTTGTTGGTAATCATTTACATTATAGAGTTAGATCGCCTGATAGGTTTATTGAATGGGGTGAAAATGGATGGGATGAAGATAAGAACGGCTTTAATTTGAAGCTTGTGGGGCAGAAATACGAACATAATAAAGATGGTAATTTATTAATAATTGTGGCTCCTTATTCAACAGAAAGAAAGTTGTGGGACAATTTGGATATAAAAAGTAAACAAAACGAAGAGTGGTTAAGAAAATTAATTTCCAGTTTGCCAAAAAAAATTTTAAAAAAAACTATTTTAAGACTTCATGGGTCTTATAAAGTTCATTCATTCATTTATTATGAAAATCTTAAAAAGGATTTTCCAGAAATAAAATTTGATTTTTATCAAAAAAAATTGAAAAAGTTGTATGCGGAAAGTAGACTAGTTATTCATTCTTATGATTCAACTGGGATCCTAGAGTCATTGCCTTTTAATATTCCTACAATGTGCTTTTGGCCAAATACATATGATCATTTACAGGAGGAGTATAAGAAATATTATAAGTTACTTGTAGAAGCGAAAATTTTAGCAACTAGACCTGAACAATTAGCACTATCTATAGAAAGTAATTGGAACAACTTAGATAAATGGATGAATGAACCATTAATAAAGAGAAATATAAGTATATTTTTAAATAAGTTTTCAAACTTTCCACCCAAAGATGCTACAAAAAAATTAGCACAACATTTATTAAATATTACAGAAAAATATAAGAATGAAAATTTTAAAAGCAAATAAAAAAGATTGTAAATTTTTTTACGAGTGTAGAAACGATTTCCAAACTCGGAAAATGATGATGAATACAAAGTTTATAAATTTCAAGAAACACAAAGAATGGTTTTTAAATGCAATTAAATCAAAAAAATATTATTTATATGTTGGTTTAATAGATAAAAAGATTGGAGTTATTAATTTTAGTTTAGATGAAATATTATATAATGCAGATGTGAGTATTACGTTACATCCTACACAAAGAAAAAAAAATTTATCCACTATTTTTCTTAAAAAAGCTATAAATAGATTTAGAAAAGATATTAATTGTAACATAAACCTAATTGCTAGAATTAAAAATCATAATAAAGCATCTATAAAGTGTTTTTTAAAAGCAGGTTTTCAATTTTTAAAAAAAATTAAAAATATATCATATTTTAAAATTTCTGGTGTTTATAAAAATACTAAAAAAAAAAATAAAAATATTGTTGCAATAGTACAGGCCAGACAAACATCGACCAGATTTCCAAATAAAGTTTTAAAAAAAATTAATAACATACCATTAATAAAAATTTTATTAGCACGTCTATCAAAGTCAAAAAAAATAAATGAAATTGTATTATCCATACCTGATAATAAAAAAAATTTAAAATTATACAAACAAGCAACAAGCTGGCATGAAACAATTTATAAAGGTGAAGAAAAAAATGTACTAAAAAGATATTATGAAACCGCTAAGAAATATAATGCTGATATTATTTTAAGAGTTACAGGTGATTGCCCATTAATCGATCCAATATTAGCGGATCAATTAATTAATTTTTACAAAAAAAAAAAAGTTGATTATGTATCAAATAATCTTACAGCTACCTTCCCTCATGGTTTAGATATGGAAGTTTTCAATTTTAGATCTCTAAAAGCTGCTCATTTAAGATCAACAAAAAAATATCAAAAAGAACATGTAACTTACTATATAACTGAGAATAAAAAATTTAAAAAAGCAAATTTTATAAGTAATATTAACTATTCCAATCAAAGATGGACCATTGATAAAAAGGAAGATTTAAGATTAGTTAGTTTAATTGTTAATAATTACTATCCAGATATATATTTTTCATGGAAAAAAGTTATCAAATACATAAAAGAAAATAATCATTTATATAAAATAAATAATCATTTAAAAATAATAGGTTAAACAATAAATGTATAATTCAAAAAAAAATAATGTATTGGTAATTGCCGCTCATCCTGATGATGAAATTTTAGGATGCGGTGGAACTATGGCTCTTCATTCAAAAAATGGAGATAAAGTAAATGTATTACTGATGAGCAAGGGTATAAAATCAAGAGATAAAACCAAAAATATAGAAAAAAAAATCTCTTCTTTATCAAGTGCTGCAATGAAAGCTAATAAAAGCTTAGGAGCTAAAAAAATTACTTTACTTGATTATCCTGACAATTCTTTTGACACAGTCAAACTGCTTACAATAGTTAAAAGTATAGAAAATATGATAAATTTATTGAAGCCCAACATAATTTATACACATCATCATGGCGATTTAAATATAGATCATGAGATAATTAATAGAGCTGTTTTAACTGCATGTAGACCTGTTCCAAAAAGTTCATTAAATAAAATCTTTACATTTGAAGTCAACTCAAGCACAGAATGGTCAATTAACAAAGAAAAGAATCTATTTATTCCAAATTGGTATGTAGATATTTCAAAAACTATAAAATTAAAAAAAAAAGCTTTAAGTTTTTATAATTCTGAAATGAAAAAATGGCCACATGCAAGATCAATTAAATCTGTAGAGATTTTGGCTCGAAGAAGAGGATCAATAGTAGGATTAAATTTTGCTGAAAGTTTTCATTTAGTAAGAAGTATAAATATATAAAATTTTAATGAAAATTGTTATAAGAGTGGACGCAAATCCTAGCTTGGGTTACGGACACATATCTAGATGCATTAATTTAGCAAAAGAAATTAAAAATAAACTTAATTGTCAAATATATTTTTTAATGGCTAGTTGTAATAATTTTTATATTAAAAAAATAAAAAATTATAATTTTAAAATTAATTTAATAAATAAAAATAAATTTTTTGACCAAAAAAGTGATAGCTTAAAATCAAATAAATTTTTAAAAGAATTAAAACCAGATCTATTGATACTTGATCACTATAAACTTGGAATTTATTGGGAAAAATCTGTAAAAGAAAATATTAAAAAATTGTTAGTTATTGATGATTTAAAAAGAAAACATAACTGTAATTTTTTTTTAGATCAAAATTTTAGTAGTTTATTTAATAAAAAAATATTTAGCAAAATCATAAACAAAAATTCAAAAATACTTATAGGACCCAAGTATTCACTTATTGATAAAAAATATTTCATTTTAAAAAATAAAAAAAAAAAATTAAAAAAGAAAAAAAATATTTTAATTAATTTTGGCTCATACGATATTAATAATTTGACATGCAAAGTCTTAAAACATATTCTTTCAATAAAATATTTTGACTTTAAAATAAAGATTATTGTCGAAAAAAATTTCAAATTTTTTCAGTTATTGCAAAATTTATCAAAAAATAATAAATCAATACAAATTTATTCAAATCTTAATTCTTTAGATCTAATCACCTTTAAGTCTGATATATGTTTTGGTGCAGGAGGAATTAATAATATTGAAAGAATTTGTTTAGAAAAAATAAATTATGTAGTAAGCACTTCATTCAATCAAATTGAAAATTGTAGGAGACTTAATAAAAAACACTATATTTTCTATATTGGGCATTATAACAAATTAAATAATAAAATTTTAAAAAAAAAATTATCTAAAATAATTTTTCAAGATAATGAAATTAAATTGATGCAAAAAAGGATTGCCAAACTGGTTGATGGCAAAGGATCTATAAGAGTAGCAGATTTTATAGCCAAAGAGTTTCAAAATGAACAATAAAAATATTATTTGCAGTGCTCACCAGCCAGCTTTTTTGCCATGGTTAGGCTTAATTCATAAAATCATAGTTAGTGATACTTTTGTTTTTATGGATATTGCTAAATTTAGAAAAAGGGCTTTTATGCACAGAAATAAAATTGAAATTAATAATTCTTCTCATTATTTAGGTTTAAAATTAGACGACTCTTCAGATAAACTATTTTGTGACGAGATAAAGATATCTAAACATAACTTAAATTGTTTAACTGAAGTGGCAAAAAAGTTAGATCATACCTATAAAAAATCTAAATTTAAAAATGAAATTGATGAATTTATTTCAAATACAATTTTAGATATAAAGTTTGATACATTAAATAGTATATTTTTTAATCAAATTATTTATATCTGCAAAAAACTCAAAGTAACAACAAACATAATTAAAGAATCTGAAATTTTGAGCAAAGAAGAAGCAATTGAACTTGGCGCTAGTCACAGACTGCTCGCACATGCAAAGAAGACAAATGCTAAAATTTATATGACGGGAATTAATTCAATAAATTATTTGGATACAAAAATATTTAAAAAAAATTTTATTGAGCACGTAGTTCAAAAATTTGATTATAATATATTTAAAAAATATCAAAATACAACTGAACCCTTGTCATTTGTTCATCAGCTTGCGTTTTTGGGTTTTGAACAATTGGGTAATATTTTAAAACAAAAACAGATAAATAAAGAAAAAATAATTAATAGCATATTAAAAAATGATTGACTACGAATTTAGAATTGTAACTCCAACAGTTAGATCGTTAATTAAAAAATCTAGCACTACAGAGCCTATATTAATTAAAAAAATACCTAAAAAAAATATTTCAAAAAAATATATTTATAAAATTTACTTTGAATATTTGAAAAAAGCAAAACTTTTAAAGAGTGTATTTTACCGTGGTCTTCCATTAAATTTATCAAAAAACTATTTTAAACAAGAATTTGAAATTGAAGAAACATATAAAAATTTAATTAATGAATGTAAATCAAATATAAAAGGAAAACGTATTATTCAAATACCTAATCCTGATTATGTAAATTTTACAAATTTTGAAAATTTAGTCTCAAAAGTTGAGAAATTTTCTGGTTTTGAATTAATATCTTCTTGGCATAAAAAAAAAACATCTGACAAATCTTATAAAAAATTTTTTGAGTTTGTTCAGAACTCTAAACTCCCTTTATCAATCGAGGTAGATTACTTTTACAGAAATTCATTTAACAATATACATTATTTTTTTGACATAATAAAAAAATATCCAAAAATAAGATATTGGCTTCCTCATTTTGGCTGTGGTATTTTTCTACACTGGGAAAAAATAGTTAATACTTGTAATCATAAACCGTTAATTCTTACAAGCGCCGATAAATCTTTGAATTGGTTAGAAATATTTAAATTAAGAAAATTTAGAAATATACCTTTAAGATTTGCTTCCGATCATCCTTTTAACAATTTAAATTCAATCAAGATTTATAATGAATTTATAAAATTTAAAAAATAATAATGAAAAAAACTATTCTAGTTAATAAAAATATTAAAGCTGTAAACAGAGAATATCAGAATTCTTCAAGATTTAGTTACGAGTTCAAAAAAGTAAAATGGGGCTCAAATGTTTCAATGATTAATCGATTTAAATTAGCAATAAAACTTATTAAAAATCAATCAATAGATAAATGGCTTGATGTAGGTTCTGGAACAGGACTTTTTTTTGAAATATCTGATAAACTTGATTTTAATACAAAAGATAGATGTGGAGTAGAGCTTAATAAAAATCTTTATAATTTTTCAAAAAAAAAAAAATATAAAACTAAAACAATGTTTATTAACAAAGATATAATTAAAATTAATGACAGTTCAAAATATGATCTAGTGACATTGATTGGTGTTTTACAAAATTGTGGTCATGATCCATATTTCTTATTAAAAAAAATAATAAGAAAAATTAAAAAAAATGGATTGATTTTTTTAACATCAAAAAATTTGAATTGGCTGAAATTTAAAAATGAAAAATTATTTCCCGAAAAAGATCATTCATGGTTTAACATTCAAGATATAGTTATTTTTTTAAAAAAAAATAATATTAAAATATTAAAAAAAAAAGGTTTTATTCCTACGAGTGGAAGAATAGTAAAAGAGGAATTATCACATACCTTTTTTATTTTAGGAAAAAAAATTAATTAAATGATAAAAAAAAATAAAGTTTATATAATTGCGGAAATAGGAAATAACCATAATGGCAATTTAGCACTCGCAAAAAAATCTATAAAAGCAGCGGCTCAAAGTGGAGCTGATGCAGTTAAATTTCAAAGCTATATCACAGATGAATTTATGGCTGATCAAAGCATTAAATATACTTATAAAACAAATCAAGGCAGCGTAACTGAAAACATGTATAAAATGTTTAAGAAATTAGAATTCAAAGATAAATGGTATTCTATACTTTCGCAATATTGTAAAAAACTTAAAATTGATTTCTTGTCTTCTGCGGCACATATTCAAGCTGCTAAAATATTAAAAAAAATTGGATCAAAAGCTATAAAAATAGCCTCTGAAGATATTGTCAACTATCCTTTACTAGAAATGATTTCAAAGTTAGATAAAAGAGTAATTCTTTCCACTGGTATGGCTGACCAAACCGAAATAGATAAAGCTGTTTTAGTTTTAAAAAAAATTAAACATAAGCTTATATTGCTTCATTGTGTTTCATTATACCCCACTTTGGAAAAAGAGGTAAACTTAAACAGAATAACAGCTTTAAAAAAAAGATACAAAATTCCAATAGGTTTTTCAGATCATACAGTAGGAATAAAAGCTTCAGTTGCATCAATTGCATTAGGGGCATGCATGATAGAAAAGCACTTTACATATAATAAAAAATTAAAAGGACCAGACCATTCTTTGTCTTTAGATCCAAAAGAATTCAAAAAAATGGTTTTTGAAATTAGAAGTGTAGAAAAAATGATGGGTAAAATTAAAATATATCCAAATGAAAGAGAAATTAAAATAGGTAGAAAGCACCGCCGAAGTATTGTTGCAAATCAGACGATTGAAAAAGGTACAAAGTTTACTCGGGAAATGTTAGTCCTTAAAAGACCCGGAAGTGGATTACATCCAATTAACTTTAATAAATTAATAGGGAAAAAATCTAAAAAAAAATATTTCAAAAATCAACAAATTTAATTATGAAATTTGAAACTTTTAATTATAAAATAAATAAAGATGGTTTTGTTATTTTAAAAAAATTAATAAAATCCAACCAAGTTAATGAAATTTTAGATGGATTTGAGGAAACTCTAGATTATTGTATCTCATTAATTTCAAAAAATAAAAAATTTAAAAATTTAAGTGAAAAATTCATGTGGCTACAAAAATATAACAATAATTTAAAAGGTAGAGCATATGATATTTCTAGATATCATCCCTCTTTATCAAAAATTGTAACTAACAAAAAAATTCTATTATTTATGAAAAAATATTTTAAAAGAAATCCTTTAGTAGATCAGCCATCAATTAAGATTGAAGACTATCTGAATAAAAGATTGTTACCTCTGCACCAGGATTATTATGGCATACTTTCATCAAAAAGTTTAACTCTTTGGTTGGCTTTGACAAATGTTTCAAAGCATAATGGAACCATGAAGTTTATAAAAGGAAGTCATAAAAAAGGACCTCTTAAACATAAATTTTATAAAAAAAAAAATTTTATAGCTCATGGCATTTTAGAAAAATTTGTTAAAAGCTCAAAAGTAGAATACGTAAATATAAAATCAGGAGATGCGGTAATATTTCACCCTCTTTTAATTCATGGCAGTAGTCAAAATAAAAGTAAAAAAGTTAGGATAAACTATATAGCAAGATTTGCAGATATTAGAGGTATTGATTATATTAATAAAAGTAAATCAAAAACTATGAGAATTCCATTGAAAACCTAAATTAGATAAATAGTATATTTAAATTAGATAAAATTTATGAAAAAACTAAAATTGTTATTAGTAAGTGCCCCTGGACTTGATCTAGAAGACTTTAATAGAGATCACAATAAAATTAGAGGATATGGGCTTTATCCACCTATACAGCTTACCATATTGGCTGGCAGTGTATTAAAAAAAGTGGATGACTCAGAAATAGAAATATTAGACTTAGAATTTGAAATTAGAAAATATTTTAGTGACAATATAGATAGTACAGTTTCCCCAGCAAATTTTATGGAAAAAACAATCGTTAATAAATTAAATAAATTCCAACCCGACGTAGTTGGAATAAGTGTTGTATTTTCTCCTGCACATACCAATACACTCACAATAGCCGACATAGTGAAAAAAACTAATTCAAAAACTGTAGTATTGAGTGGTGGAAATCATGCTACATTTGCTTATGAAACAATTTTAACAAAGTGTCCAAGTATGGATTACGTATTTTTGTATGAGGCAGATAGTACGTTACCGTTATTTTTAAATTATTTAAAAGGAGAAAAAAAATTTGAAGATTTAAGAGGACTGGCTTGGCTAGATAAAGAAACAAATAAAACTAAATTATCTCTATATGCTCCAATGATTAATGAATTGGATGAAGTTCCAATTCCTAAGTGGGACCTTGTACCGTTAAAAGAATATTATAAGTATGGAAGAATAGGAGCAATACAAAGATATGGTAATGAAAATTTACCCTCGTATACAATTCAAACAGTTCGTGGATGTGTTGCATCTTGTACCTTTTGTTCAGTTAGAAGTTTTTATGGTAAGGGTGTGCGAGCATTCTCTGCAAAAAGAGTTCTAGAAGAAATGGATTATTTATATAACGATCTAGGCATTACTCAGTTAGAGATTTTAGATGATGATTTTACTTTTGACAAAGAAAGAACTCTTGAAATATGTAATGGACTAATAAAGCGTAATTATAATTTAACTTGGAATTTACTAAACGGTATAAGGTTAAGCACCCTTCACGATGAAGTATTAAGTGCTATGGTTGCAGCGAAGTGTCGTGGTTTTAGTGTTGGCGTTGAATCTGGTAATGACAAAACACTTGCAATTGTAAAGAAGCCTTTAAGTATAAAAATGTTGTATAGAAAGGCAGAATTAATTCAACAATACCCAGAACTTTATGTAACAGGAAATTATATGGTCGGTTTCCCTTTTGAAGATGAAGAGCAAATGATGAATACCTATAAGGTTGCTAATGATATTGGTTTTGATTGGAGTGTTTTTACTGTATTTAGACCTCTGGCTGGCACACCTTTATTTCAAAAACTTGATAAAAAAGGCAAAGAAGATTCTATTGAAAATCAGAAGGATTATAATGAAGGATTTGCATTTGCACGGAAGTATAAAAATGAAATTGAAAAACAAATGGAGTCCACTTTACAGCATGCAGTTGAACCATCTAGTAAACTTAATCATTCAAAAGATTTAAATAAATCTACAGATATCGAAGATTTACAGTATGTTAAAAATTTGGAAATAAATTTCTTAAATAATAAAAATCTTATTGGTTTGAATTACGAAAAAAATATGGAAAACAAAAAAGGTATGTATCAAGTTAAAATTGATAAAAAAATAAATTTAGATAGAGCAATCAAAGATTTTGAAGGAGTTGTAAATTATATAGAAAAAAATCATGCAATTGGTCATTATTGTTTAGCTAAGGCTTACAAATATAAAAATGATAAAAACCAATATTTTCATCATTTAAACAAAGTTTCAGATATATTAAATGACCCAAGGTATTTTAAATGGAACGAATACTTTAATAAATTATTACCTGAAGACAAAATCAAAATTTTAAAAAATAAAAATTTTGAACATCAAAGATTGTCAATTTAAAAAAATTTTGTATTTTATTAGAAATTAAATAATGCTTAATAACAAATCTATACTTATTACCGGTGGAACAGGTTTCTTTGGAAAAAATTTTGTAAAATATATTTATGAAAATTATAAACCAGAAAAAGTAGTTGTTTTTTCTCGAGATGAAGCAAAACAATATGAGATGAAAAATGAATTTTCTGATAAAAAATACAAAAGATTAAAATTTTTTATCGGAGATGTAAGGGATAAAGATAGATTAATTATGGCTTTCGATGATATTGATTATGTTGTTCATGCAGCAGCATTAAAACATGTACCAGCTGCAGAATATAATCCTATTGAAACTATTAAAACAAACATCTATGGAGCTGAAAATGTTATTCAAGCATCTATATATTGTGGTGTTAATAAAGTAATAGCTTTATCAACAGATAAAGCCGCAAATCCAATTAATATTTATGGAGCAACTAAATTAGCTTCAGATAAATTATTTGTTGCTGCAAATAATTTAGTAGGAAAAAAAAAAATTAGATTTTCAGTAGTAAGATATGGAAATGTGTTTAGCTCAAGAGGCTCGGTTGTCCCTTATTTTAAAAATTTAATTGAAAAAGGTAAAAAAGAACTTCCCATTACAGATACTAAAATGACAAGATTTGTTATAAGAATTAAAGAGGGAATAGAATTAGTATTAAAATCATTTCAAAGAATGCATGGAGGAGAAATTTTTGTACCAAAGACACCATCAATAAGAATTGTAGATTTGGCAAAAGCAATGTCTCCAAATATAAAGCTTAAAATTATTGGTATAAGACCAGGTGAAAAATTACATGAAGTACTTTGTCCAAGTGATAGTGCTCATTTAACTTATGAATTTAGAGATCATTTCGTAATATCTCCTGGTATACAGTTTCATGCCTCTAAAAATCAATTTCATAAGAACAATTTAAAAGAAACTGGCAAGTTAGTTAAAACTAAATTTGAATATCAATCTGGAAGTAATAAAGAATTCTACAATATTAGAGAAATAAAAAAACTTCTCAAATAAGAGATCATAAATAATTAACTTAAAAATAATTTTAAATGAAAATCTTACCTTATAGTAGGCAGAAAATTGATAGTCACGATATAAAAGAAGTTACCAAAGTATTAAAATCTAATTTTTTAACTCAGGGAAACAAAGTACCAGAATTTGAAAAAAAAATAGCAAAAAAAATTAAAGTTAAATATGCTATTGCATCCAATAGCGGAACAAGCGCACTTCACATAGCATGTTTATCATTAAATTTGAAAAAAGGTGATCTAGTTTGGACATCGGCTAATTCATTTGTTGCATCAATAAATTGTGCGAAATATATAGGTGCTAAAGTTGATTTTGTGGATATAGATAGCGAAACTTACAACATATCAATTAAAAATTTAGAAAAAAAATTAATTAAAGCAAAAAAAAATAAAAAATTACCAAAGTTAATCATTATAGTTCATTTTGCGGGGTTGCCTTGTGATTTAAAAAAAATTTACAAACTCTCTAAGATTTATAAGTTTAAAATCATTGAAGACGCCTCCCATGCAATTGGCGCAAAATATTACAATAGTTTAATTGGAAATTGTAAATATTCTGATATCACAACATTCAGTTTTCATCCTGTAAAAATTATTACATCTGGTGAAGGTGGAATGTGTTTAACTAATAATAAAATTTTAAAAGATAGAATGCTATTATTTAGATCGCATGGAATTACAAAAGATAATAAAAAGTTTTTTATAAAAAAAAATCAGCCCTGGTATTATGAACAGCAGAGTTTAGGATATAATTATAGACTGTCAGATATACACGCTGCACTAGGTATCAGTCAGCTTAAGAAATTAAATTATTTTGTTAAACAAAGAAATAAAATAGCTAAAAATTATTATAAATTATTAAATGATCTACCATTAACTCTTCCAAAAAAAATTAAAGGTTATTATTCAGCTTTTCATTTATTTGTAGTCAAGATTGATTTTCAAAAAACAAAAAAAAGTTATAATCAAATATTTAAATACTTAAGAAAAAATAATATATGGATTAACCTACATTATTTACCAATTTATAATCATCCATATTATAAAAAATTAGGAAAAAATAAAAAAGAATTTAATAATATGGAAAATTATTATAAATCTGCCATTTCAATTCCTGTTTATCCAGGACTTTCTTATTCTGAACAAATATATATTAAAAATAAATTAAAAAAAATTCTTTAATAATGAAAAAAAAGTATAAGTTAGTCCCAAAAATATTATTTATTACAGGTTTACCATCTTCTGGCAAAACTACTTTGGCTTTATCTTTAAAAAAAAAATTAAATAATTTATCAATTAATAAAGTTGTCTATATTGATGGAGATAAGTTTAGAAAAAAATTCAACTTTTATAAATATGATAATGTCTCAAGAAATAAAATTGGTGATAAAAAAATTAAATATGCAAACAAATATTTAAATTTAAATAAATTAGCAATTATTACAGGTGTAGGTCATAAAAAAATATGGAGAAAAAAGATTAAAAAAAATTATGAAAATCTAATTGAAGTTTATACAAAATGCCCATTAAAAATATGTGAGAAAAGGGATATTAAAAAAAATTATTTTAAAGCAAAAGGCAAAATAATAAAAAATTTTGTAGGTGTTAATGAAATATATCAAGAAGGCAATAGTGTTGATTTAGTCTTAAATACATATAAACATAGTGTTTCAAAAAATATAAATAAAATAGTAAAATATCTAAAACTCAAAAAATATGTTTATAAAAAATAAATCTTTAGATTTAAGAAATCTATTCAAAAAAAAATTAGTTAGAATAGTAGGTGCACATGACGGTTTAAGTGCAAAACTAATTGGAGAGTCGGGATTTGATGGAGTTTGGGCTTCAGGATTAGAAATTTCAGCATCGTATGGATTGCCAGATGCAAATATATTGACAATGTCAGAATATTTAGAGAGGGCTATAGAAATGAACGAAGCAACATCATTACCTGTAATTGCTGACTGTGATACAGGATATGGAAACGTTAATAATGTAATCTATATGATTGAAAAATATGAAAAAGCAGGTGTTGCAGCAATTTGTATCGAAGATAAAATTTTTCCAAAAGTAAACAGCTTTATAGAAGGAAGACAAGATTTAGCAGATATTGATGAATTTTGTGGAAAAATAAAGGCTGCAAAAAATACACAAAAAAATCCTCATTTTATGGTTATAGCAAGAGTTGAAGCTTTGATTGCAGGTTGGGGAATGAAAGAGGCAATAAAAAGGGCAGATGCATATGCAGAAAGTGGAGCTGATGCAATACTAATTCATTCTAAGAAAAAAGATAAAAAAGAAATAATTGAATTTTGTAAAAAATTTAAAAAAAATATTCCACTTGTTATTGTTCCAACTACTTATCCAAAGTTTAATGAAAAAGAAATGCCAAAATTAGGAATAAAAATGGTAATTTATGCCAATCATGTCATTAGAAGCACAATAAAAGCTGTTTCAGAAACTCTAAATAAATTAAATAAAAAAGGCGAACTTTCATCAATAGAAAAGGATATAGCACCTTTATCACAAGTATTTGATTTACAAGGAATGGCAACTTTAAAAAGTAATGAAAAGAGTTATTTAAAAACAAAAACTTCAAATACACAGCTATTGATACCTGCCGCAGGAGCGCCACCACCAAAAGAAATTAAAAACTTACAAAAAATTGACAAGTTTATTGCAAAAAATTATCCCGTTTCTCTTTTAAAAATAGGAAACAAAACAATTTTAGATATGAGCATTGATAGTGCAAAATTAAATAATATAAATAATTTTAAATTAATATCTGGTTATAAATCAGATTATTTTAAAAAATTTAATAGTTTGAAAAT
>CACACV010000023.1 GCA_902531025.1 uncultured Pelagibacteraceae bacterium
ATCTGACAAACCAATAAAAAATATTGATCACTTGATAGGAGTGGAGCAAAAGTTTGCAATTATAAAATTAGATAAATTGAGAGGAAATGCTTGTGTATCAAGAAGACAAATAGTTTCATCAAGCAAAAAAGAAGATAAAGCAAAAATAGTAGAAAGATTTAAAGTTGGAGATATCATTAAAGATGCAATTGTTAAAGGTTACTCTTCTTTTGGTTGTTTTTTTGAAGTAAACAATGAAATAGATGTCTTGGTCCACCTTCAAGAAATTTCATACTCAAGAGTAAATCATCCTGATGAAATTTTTAATATTGGCGAAAAACATGACTTAAAAGTTATATCTATTGATAAAGAGAAATTGCAAATTGGTTGTTCAATTAAACAACTTTCGCCTGACCCATTTGAACACATATCAAATTATGAACAAGGTAAAATATATAAAGTGAAAGTGGTAAAAATAACAGATTATGGTTGTTTTTGTGAACTTGAGTCAGGTCTAAGCACTTTACTTCATTCAAGTGAAATTAGCTGGACAAAGAAAAATATTTCTGCAAAAAAAATATTTAAAGTAGGCGATCATGTAGATTGTATAATTACAGAAATAGACAAAGAAAAAAGAAGAGTAGCAATATCTCATAGGTTAACTATTGAAAACCCATATTTATCTCTAGAAAAAAAATATCCAGTTGGCTCAGAAATAGAAGGTTCGGTTGTAAGCACAAATGAATATGCTGTATATGTAAAACTGGAAAATTTTGACATTGACGGTTTTTTGCATGCTAATGACCTTTCGTACGCTGGTAAGCCAGAGGAAGAACTTAAAAAATATAAAAAAGGTGAAAAATTAAAGGTCAAAGTTTTGGAAATCAATAAAGAAGATTTAAAAGTTAGAGTTGGATTAAAACAACTGGAAAAAGATCCATTTGATTGGTTCAAAGGCAAGAAAGTAAATGATACAATAACAGTCCAAGTAATATCATCAGATAATAAAGGTTTGATGGTAAAGCCAGAAGGTTCAGATTTACAATTTTCAATTAAAAAATCTCAAATCGCAGTCAGTGCAGCAGATGCTAGACCTTCAAGATTTGTAGGAGGAGAGAGAATAGATGCAGCAATTGCTGAATTAAATTTTGATAGAAGAAAGGTGAGCTTAAGTATTAAATTATTAGAAGAATTACAAAATAAAGAAGCTGTTTCGAAGTTTTCAAGCCCATTAAGCGGTAAAAATTTACCTTTTTCATCGCTTTCTGATCAACTAGATGATAAAAAAAAAGATAAAAAATAAGTAAAAAGTTGTCTTTTGCAAAATCAGACTTAATAAAAGAGCTGGCAAACTCTTATCCTAATTTCCTTAGAAAAGATCTTATACGCCTAATTGATATAGCTTTATACGAAATCACAAATTCAATAAAAAGAGGTGAAAGAGTAGAGTTGAGAGATATATTTACTATAGAACCTAGAACACAAAAATCTGGCTTTAGAAGAAACCCAAAAAATGGAAATACATTCTTTGCAAAAGAGAAAAAGAAAATATTTTTTAAAATGTCAAAAAAATGGTCCAAAAAAATAAATGAAAAATAAAAAAAAATTATTTGTTGCAATTGATACTAATAGTATTTCTAAAGCAAAAAAAATTATTAAAGAAACTAAAACGAATAAAATTAAAATTGGATATAAATTTGGATTAGAGTTTATTCTAAGTAAAAATGGAAGAAACTTTATCTCAAAATTAAAAAAAAAAATTATATTCATTGATATCAAGGCTAAAGATATTCCCAATACAATGAAATTAGCAGTAAAAGCATTAAAGGATCTAAAAATAAATTATTTAACAGTACATATTAGTTCTGGAATTGAAGCTTTAAGAGCAGTTAAGAAAGTTTCTGGCAAAATAAAAATTGTTGGTGTTACAACTTTAACTTCTTTGGATAATAAAAACCTTAAAGAAATTGGATACAATAAGTCTGTTAAGAACTTAATAATTCATCAAAGCAAATTAGCAAAAAAAACAAATTTGGATGCAATAGTATGTAGTCCTAATGAAGTAAAGCATGTTAGAAAAATTTTTAAGAAAGAAATTATTACACCTGGTGTAAGATTTGATAAAAACAAACAAGACCAAAAAAGAACAATGCACCCACTCAAAATTAAATCTGATTGGTTGGTCTGTGGGCGTATTCTTACTAAAGGGAAAATCAAAAATAATTTAATAAAATTAATTCAGTATTTAAATTAAAATAATGATTATTAAATGCTGTGGTCTTAATCCATTTAGAGATGTCCAAGTATGTTTAGATTTAAAAGTAAATTTTCTTGGGTTTATTTTCTATGAAAAATCTCCAAGAAACATTAAAATTTCTGATTTGAATGTATTAAAAAATTATAAAAGAAAAAATTCTTTATTTACCGCTGTAACTGTTAATGCAAATAATGATTTGATTGATCAAATTATTTTGAAAAATATTCAGTGTATACAATTGCATGGGTCTGAAACAAATGAAAGAATTAAAGAAATAAAACAAAGATCTAAATTAGAAGTAATAAAAACAATCCAAGTCAAAGATGAGACAGATATTGGATTATATAAAAAATATAGTAATGCAGATTATATATTACATGATACACCTAGCATGGAAGGATCGATTGAATTTCCTGAAGATTTAATTCACAAACTTCCTATGGGAGAAAATTTTGCTCTTGCAGGATCAATTTCTGAAAGTACTATAGAGAATATTGCAAAATTAGGAGTTAAGTTTTGTGATTTATCCTCTAAACTTGAGACTAAATTAGGTATAAAAGATCATAAAAAAATAAAAAAATTTATGGATAAGGTAAGACAGATAAATGAAAATACCACCTTTTAAAGAAATAAACCCTCCTAACAAAAATGGTTATTGGATTAACCATAAGACAAAGGAAGCTTATGGTGGGCAATATATATCGCCTCTGCTTATTCCTAATCTACAAAAAGTAGAAAAATGTTTTGAAAATGCAATTAAAAATAAAAAGTTTATGAGGAGATTAGAAGAAAAACTTCTAACTTTTATTGGAGTTAACACCCCTATTCTTCGTAGCACTGAACTAGAAAACCTTATAGGAGGAGCAAGGAAAGTTGGAAAAATTTTCCTTAAAAGAACTGACCTTCACCACGACTCTAGTCATAAACCTGTAAATAGTTTTTCTTCATGCTACATGGCAAAGCATATTTTTAACGCAAAAAAAATTATTTGTGAAACTGGAGCTTCAATGCATTCGAGGTCCGTGGCGGCGGCATGTGCTATGTTAAAAATGGATTGCGAAGTTCACATCGGTGCGATGGACGCTGATAAGGTTAGTTTAAATAAAGATATCAGCGAATTATATGGTGCAAAAATTGTAGTTGTTCATGAATCAACAAAAAGTCTTTTACCAGCTATGGCAAGCGCACTTCGAAGTTGGCAAAATAACCCTGATGCAATGTATGTTGTAGGCAGCGTGGCAGGCCCATCACCCTACCCTCGGATGGTTAGAACTTGGGCGAGTGTTATTGGAAGAATTGCAAAACAACAATTTAAACAAATAACTGGAAAAGTTCCTTCTACTCTATTTTGTGTATGTGGAGGTGGTTCTAACTTAATGTCCATGGCATATCCTTTGCTGAATGACAAAACAGAAATTTTTGCAGTCGAAAGTGCTGGGGAAGGGATTCCAACCGGAAGGCACGGAGCAACGATACTTGGTGGTAGTAAAATGGGAATATTACTTGGATTTAAATCTAAAGTTGTAATGAAATCTGCACAAATTGCAGAATCGCTAACCGAGGCGTCTGGACTTGATTTTTCAGCTGTTGGTCCGGAAGTTGCGTACTTACACGATATAGGAAGAATTAAATTTCGTTCAACTACAGATATGGAAGCAAAAAAAACATTTTTAATGTGTTGTGAAAAGTTAGGAATAGTCCCAGCAATTGAAGCCTGCTACGTAATAAATGCAGCATTAAAAGAAATAAAGAAAAGAAAGAAACCAAGAGAAAATCATTTAATTCATTTATGTGGTTCAGGAGAAAGTAACGTTAACAGAATGATAAAGTTTAAAAGGGAAAATGAATAAAAATTTTCAAGAAATGTTTGCTAAAGCAAATCAAGAAAAAAGAGGATCTTTGATAGGATTTGCAACTGGAATGGACCCTAATTACAAAACCTCTAAGAAAATATTAAAAGAAATGGCAAAACATTGTGGGGCTGTTGAGGTGGGCATTCCATTTAATACAAGCACATCTGATTCAGCTACAATAATGGATGCAAATATGAGGGCTATTAAAGCTGGGGCAAATGTTGAAAAAATTTTCAAACTTATAAAAGAAGTAAAATCTGAAATTAAAAATAATGTCCCTTTTTTAATCATGACTTATATGAATCCAGTCTTTAGATACTCAATTAAAAAATTCGTAAAGAAATGTAAAACTTCAAGTGTGGATGGGCTAATTATAGTTGATGGCAACAATAATTCTCCTGAGGATAAAGAGCTTTCAAAAGAACTTGGAAAAATTAATGTTGCTTATGTTAAATTAGTGGCCCCAACTAATGATGAAGCATTTATTAAGGAGACTTTAAAAAAATGTAGTTCTTGGATTTATGTTGTCTCATATGCGGGCTTGACTGGGTCAAAACAAGTAAACTTGAGAAATGTAAAAAAAATAAGTAAACTAATTAGGAAAAATTCAAAAATTCCTGTTGGAGTAGGATTTGGAATTCGTACAAAATCAGACGTAAACAAGGTAATTAAAATATCAGATGCAGCAATCGTGGGTTCAGGAATTGTTGATATAGTAGCTAAAAATGTTAAAAAACATAATTTAACCAAAAAAATTGGTTTTTATTTAAAAAACTTAAAAAAAGGATTAGTAAAGTAGATGAATTGGATTACGCGCCTCATAAAAATTGGTGATAAAATAAAAACTAATTTTAAGAAAAAAATGGCTACTAAGGCAGAGCAGCTGAAAAGCCCTTATATGTCATGTCATGGTCAGCCAATCCTAAAAAAAATAATTAAAGAAAATAATTATGTGTGTCCAGAATGTAATGAGCATCACAAATTAGAACCTCATCAATATTATGATGATATTTTTTTTGGAAAAGGAAAATATGAAGAAATTAAAAGCCCAATTCCATTCGAAGATGTTCTTGGTTGGAAGGATACAAAAAAATATACTGATAGACTGGCTACAGCAAAAAAATTATCTGGGCTAGAATGTGGTATACTTTCAGTTAAAGGAAAATTAAGAGATATTGATGTAGTTATGTCCTGTCAATCATGGTCTTTTATAGCTGGCTCAGTATCTATGCCAGAGGGAGAAAATGTACTTACTGCTGTTGAAAGATGTTTAACTGAAAAATTACCTTATATATTTATAGCTAAATCATCCGGAATGAGAATGATGACTAATAATTTAAGTTTATCACAAATGCCGCGCATGGCGCTGGCAATTAATGAATTAAAAAAGGCTAAGTTGCCTTTTATATGTATAGTAACGTCCCCAACGACGGGTGGAACATCAGCTAGCATTGTTCCTCTTGCGGATGTAATTATTGCAGAATCAAAAAAAGCAATTTACGGATTTGCTGGAAAAAGAATTGTTGCAAACACAGAGAATAAACCATTAAATGATGATTTCCAAACCGCAGAATGGGCTCAAGAAAATGGGCAAATTGATATAATATTGGATCGTAAGGATTTAAAAGACAAAATTTATAAGTTATTATCGATTTTACTTAAAAAAAAATCTGAGGTAAATTTAGACCTTTCAAATGAAACTTCAGAACCTAATATCCAGACTAGAGAAGCATCATAAACGCAAAATAGATCTATCCTTAGAGAGAACCTATAATTTGCTTCAAAAATTAGGGTGTCCAAACGATAAGCTCAAAAATGTAGTAACTGTAGCTGGTACAAATTCTAAAGCTAGCATGTGTTACAGCTTAAAATCTATTTTAAATCAAGCTGGATATAAGTGTAATATGTATACTTCTCCTCATCTACAATCTTATACTGAACGCTTTGTATTTAATGACCAAGAAATAAGTGAAGAAAATCTCATCGAATTACTTAATGATGTTGAAAAAGTCTTGGGAGAAGACAGGGCCAGTGTGTTTGAAATACTAACTTGTGCTTTTATAAAATATGCAGAACAATATAAAGATTCAATTTCGATTCTGGAGCACGGATTATTTCAAAAATACGATGCTGTTAATTGTTTTAAATCAAATTTATGCACACTTTTAGGATTTATTGGTATAGACCATCTTCAATGGCTTGATAACAAATCAATAGATGGCATAATTCATGAAAAAACAGCAAAATTATTGAATTCAAATATATTTGTTAATAAGCAAGAAAATCTGAAAATTAGAAATAAAATAGAGAAAGCTTTAGTCAATAATACATCAAATAAATATTTTTATGGAAAAGATTTTAATATATCTAAATCAGAAAATAATTTTATTCATTATCAAGATGGATTAGGTGAAATATTGCTTCCAGAACCAAATCTTTTGGGAAATCATCAATTAGAAAACATTAGCACTTCTATTGCGGTGGCTAGAAAAATATTTAATGTTAAAGATGATCATGTAAAAAAAGGAGTTATTAAAATTAAGCTTAAAGGTCGTCTTCAGGAAATAAATTCAGGTAAATTAAAAGATCTTATAGGAAAAAATAGACTAATAATCGATGGCGGTCATAACGTTGGAGCCAGTCTAGCAGTAGCCAACTGGATTAAAACACAAAATCAAGATGTGCACCTAATCTGTGGGATGATGAAAGACAAGGCTCACAAAGAATTTATTAATTCCTTTAAGGATATTGTTAAATCAATAACTTTAATTTCAATTCCAAACCAAGAAGGAGCAATATCAAAAGAAGAGTTTAAAGAAAAATTAAATGGTATAAATATAAAAATTAATTTATCAGAAAGTATTGAAGAAAGTATAAAATCTATATCAAAATTTCAAAACTCAATTGGTCTATGTGCTGGCTCACTTTATCTTATTGGGGAAATATTAAACTTAAATTAAGCTATAGACTCCTTGATCCAAGAAACTATTTCTGATTTTGGTACTAGACCAACTTTAGTTGATTTTTTTTCTCCATCAAGGAAAAGAATAAGCGTTGGTATTCCCCGCACGCCATGAGTAACGGGAACGTTGGGTTCATCGTCTAAGTTATGTTTTGCAATTTTTACATCTTTCATTTCTTCTGAGATTTCTTCAAGTAAAGGAGACATTTTTACACAAGGTGCGCACCATGACGCCCAGAAATCAAAAATTATAATTTTATTTTCCTTAACCAATGCATCAAAACTTTCATCTGTAGATTTAATCGTAGCCATAGGATCTTATTAAGCAAATACAGCATAATGTCAATTTACAAAAATGTATTTATTAACAATTTATTCTTATTTTCTTTTATAAGTTTATTATATTTGTAATATATTTGTTGATGGATAAAAATTTCCCTTGGTCATATAAATACGATCCTAAATCTAAAAAACCTTTTATAATTAGTAGATCCAAAATTGATCTCTATTTGAAATGTAAAAGGTGTGCATATCTTGATATGAGACTTCAAATAAAAGGACCAAAACCTTTCCCGTATAATCTTAATTCTAGAATAGATACATTACTAAAAAATGAATTTGATGTTGCAAGAAAAAATAAAGAACAAACTATTTATCAAAAAGAAGCTAATATTAATGCTATTCCATTTTCCCATCCTGAACTAGATGTTTGGAGAGAGCCTTTTAAGGCAGCAAGATTTCACCATAAGGATACGAATATTATAATAGCTGGATCTGTAGACGATTTATGGGAAAATTTAGATACAAAAAAAATCCATATAGTAGATTACAAATCTACCCATACAGACAAATTTGATAAGCTAAAATCTTTTGATGCACCTTATTTAATTGGTTACAAAAGACAGGCAGAAATTTATTCATGGATATTATCAAAACTTGGATTGGAAATAGATAATACTAGTTATTTTTTTTATGTTAATGCAAAGCCAGATCAAGAAATTTTTGATAATTCATTAGAATTTGAATGGGCAATTATATCTTACACTACTAAAGATTATAATTGGGTTGAAAATACTATTGTTGAAATAAAGAATTTTTTAGAAACCAATAAGATACCATCTTCTTCTCCAGATTGTGACCTTTGCAAATATATGAGTAAGTTTTTTGATTTTATAAAAAAAAATAGATAATTAATTAACCTGATATTTTAATAATTTATGAAAATTATTTAGTAATTTAATTTCCTCATAATCAGACGGGGCAGTTTGCAAAAGTTGGGGATTAAAGAGAATAATTGAGCTACACTGAGATCTAGACAAAGCCACGTTCAATCTATTCCTATTAAAGAACCAGGATTTGTTTCTCGGTAGACTGTCTGTATCCGAAGAAACCATAGAAATAATTGTTATGGGTGCCTGCTGACCCTGAAATTTATCTACAGTTCCTACTCTTGATCCTTTGGGTAGATTGCCTAATAAAAAGTTTACTTGTACGTTGTATGGACTCACAACCAAGATATCCTCTATATCCAATTTTCTTTCTTGATCATTATCTATAAAATTTGCTCCAATCAGTTTTTTTATTAAATTTTGAATCACTTTTAGTTCCTCTTCACTCTTTTGTGAATTATCAATATGGTTCATCGCGATAAAATGAATACCATCATTTTTAATTATAAAATTTTTTGGATATTGGATTGTTCTATTTTCTGATTTTATATTTGTAAGAAGTCTACCATCATAAAAACTAGCTGATGTAAAAGTATTTATTTTTGGATGAAGTCTAAATGTTTTATTTAAAAATATTCCTTTTCCCTCACTAATAGTATCTTTATTCTCTAATAGAAAATCTAAAATAGATTTTCCAGAATCATTTGGATGGGACCCGCGATTTGGTTGCCCAAGCTGTAGTTGATCACCAACTAAAACAATATTTTTTGCAATAACACCTATTGCTATTATGTCAGTTAAGTTCATTTGACCTGCTTCATCTACAAACAAATAATCTATTTTTTGATGATAATATGCATTAGATAAATGGTATTTGGTCCCTGCATAAAGTTGCACAGACTTTTCATTAAGCCCGTTTAAAAAAGGTCTATCATCAGTGGCTGTTACAACAAAATTGCCATTAAAGTATGTTTCTTCATCATCTTTATTTCCTTTTTTTAAACCTGAAAAGTTGAATTTTTTGTCTACAGCTAGGGTTTCAATTTCTTCTAGTAAATTATGAATAACTTTGTGGCTATTAGCAGTAACTGCTATAGTTTTTTTATTTCTCATTAGTTCAACAATTGAAGATGCGGCTTGATATGTTTTTCCGGTACCTGGTGGCCCCTGACAAAATAAATAACTATCTTTTAAATTTAAAAGAGTTTTTGGAATTTCTTTTTCAAAATCATCATTTTTGATAATTTTTTCACCTAATTTCACTCCTTTAATATTTGGAAAATCTTTAACTAGTAAGCTATTTATGGCTTTATAGGTATTTTGATTTTGAAGAATATTATCACAATACTTATAAATATTTGAATTCAAATTAGTATACCTAGATGCTTTTGGTGGTTTATCACCTATTGAAAGTATATTTGGAAGAGCCTTATCGTTTTTTGAAATTCCTTTTCTTAAAACAACTATCTTTTTTATAGGATCTAATACTTCTATCTTTCCAGCCGCATCTGATCGATCTAACTCTACATTGTTAGCTATTGAAACTTGTTTTCCCTTTTTTAGTTTGAATTCTTGATCGGGGTAAACATATTTATAAATCATTGACCGTCTTCTTGGAGCTGGATCTTTATAGCTAGAAATTAATTTCATATTTGCAATTACTTCTCTATCTTCAATCAGCTCTGCATGAGATAAATCTCTTCTGTCAAAAAACTCTCTCCACGCAGGCTTGTCCTCTCTAGTATAGAAACCAATTATGTCTGATAATATTTGCTTTAATTCTTTATTTTTTATTTTGGAATCTTGGATTTTATTTAAATAATCAATCATTAACTCCTCATGAGTTCGTATCTCCTCATGTTCCTCTGTGGTTTCAAACCATTTAATACCCTCAGGTTTTATTTTTAAAAGCCATTGTCTAAGCTCAAATGTCGATACACAATCTTCCTTATTATAAAACTCTATCTCATCAAGTAGTTTCTGATTTTTTGTCTTGGACCATTCAACATAAAATTCTTCAGATTGCTCGCCCTTCTTTACATCTCCATGGCGTTTAAAGTTATAAAATTTTTCTAAATTTTTAATGCTATAACTATTTTCTGAAACTAATATTGCTTGTTTGGTAACTCTAAATAAGTCAACAAATTTTCCTGATCTGAGATAGTAATCATACTCTATGCCTTTAACTTTATATAGTGAAGTTAATCTCTCTAAAGCATTTATTTCATATGCAGCATAATGGTAAATTTTAGCGTCTGGGTATTTTTTAAAATGGTTTTTTGTAAAATCGAAAAATTTTATTAAATTTTTTTTTTCTTCTATTTTATTATGTGACCATAAGGAAATATATTTTTTTTCATTATTTTCTAAATAATAAATTCCAAATAAGTATTCAATTTTTTCATCATAAGCATGTTGGGTGCTTTCGAGATCAAAAAATAAATCACCTTCTGCTGGTTTTGGAAGAAGGTTGAATCCTTTCCTCACATACAAATTTTCATCTATATTTTTAAAAATAGGAATCCCAGTTTTTTCGAATTCTAATTGTAATTTTGCTTGCTCAATTCTTTTTTTAACAATTTCTTCTCTTAATCCTAATATCTTTGTATTAGTTTTTAATTTACCGAGATCATCTATCGTTTCTATTCCATTTTTTCTTAGTTTTTTAATGTTGATTTTATTTATTCCACCCACTTGATTGAGGTGTCTATTTTTTTTCCAATCTTCCTCGCAAACATCTATAAATGAACAAAAATTACAAAAACTACATTTTTCAGGTTTGGTGGTGTCTATTTCTTTTTTGAGGAATTCCTCATAACCTAGTTTTTGTGAATAAAATACATCAAAAACATCATTTAAATTGACTATTTCTTTAGATCCATCTTTCAGTAAAATGTAAAAAATTTCTGGAAACACGCCTTGAGCTTTTTTTAAAAGATCACAATAAATTCCTACTTGATATATATGATCTGCTTTTATTTCGCTTGAATTTTTTGTATCAATTACTGTGTAAGAATAATCACCAAAGTTAGATTTTTTATTTCTATTAATTTCTAAAAAATCAGATTCCCCTCTCCACTTGCCATCGGTTAGCCAGCCTCCATAAATTATTTCATAACCATCTTTCATGGCTTTAATGGTTTCGTCGAACTTATCTATATCTTTAAGTTTCTTTATATCTTTAACTTTTTTGTATTTTTTTTTTAGTTCTTGAAAATATTTTTTTTCATGTAAATTACCTTTATCAAATCTAATTTGATCTAAAATTGTATTATCTCTTCTTTTTAATTTTAATTCTTTTTCATATTTTTCATTAAATATAATATGCTTACAACTTAGATATTTTTTAAGCATACTGGGAGAATAAAAATTTTTTTTATTTTGTTTGATCATTTTATGTTAACGATATTGCTCATAATCGTTCATCATTTTTACAAGATAATTGTCTAGTTCTTGCAGTTGTTCACTTTTTTTATCATCCTTAGCATTTTCTGCATAAAGTTTTAGGGTATCTAATCTTGCTAGTTGTTCGGGTATTTTTGTAAAAGGTGAAAAATTATTAGATGTATCTAACAAATAATTGGCTATTCTTTTTTTTAATCTATTAAATTCTTTTTTTGGAAGGAGTTTGCAAAAATCATCTTCGCTCAAATCTTCATAAAGCTTCATTTTTGCTAGCATTTTAACTTCTTCATTCTTAAAATTATTAAATATTTTTTTTTTATCAGAAAGTTCTTTTGCTAAATTAAAATCATTCATATTTTTTCTTTCTTTATTTATTTCAAACATTAAACCATAAAGATTTTCCTCTGGTTGTTTTAATTCTTGATCAAATTGATTTTTTTCCTCTATTTTCTCTTGTGCAATATCTCTTAATCTAACTGATAATTCTTCACGGTATTTTATTAAATATTTGTATCTTTTTTCTAATTCTTTAATTCCAATAGATTTATATTCTTGATCAATTAATGCATTTTCTTGTTCCAAAAAAATTGGACTTCGATTTCCTTTACATATTCTAATAAATCGAGGACTAGAATCTACTTTTTTTCTAAGTTCTTCTCTATCATTCATTATTGATACAATTTCTTCAGGGGGCTGGCGCAGGTCATAAAGATAATACCAATTTGGATAAATTGTATTTCCTAAATAACAACCACAAAAAATGCGTGCTTTTGCGAAGAAAAATTCATTCCAACAAAATATTCCATTTTTAATTTGTGGCAGTACATCTGCTTTTTTTCTTAAGGCAATAGAAGCATTAAATATTTCTGGTGCATTTTTAAATAATAACTTTCCTAAATCTTTTGTAGCCCTAGTATCCCAAAGACTATCATGGGCGATTTCAGATTTTATATTATTTGCCTTAATCATATCCTGCAATTTATATGACGTATTAAGTTTACTATTTTTTTCATATTTTAATGCTCCATTAGCAAAAACTGATGCTGAACGTACAGCTGGTAACAAGTCGAATTGACTACTGCTGGTTATAAATGGATATTTTAAATTTAAATGAAGCATATGATGCAAAAGAACCATGTCATATGATGACGAATTATAACCAACAAAAGTAGTTCCTTTTTTTGCTAGTTCAATAAATTTTGCTTCTAATTTGTCTACAAGTTCTCCGTTAGATAATTCTTCATTTTGAATTTTACTTAAAGGAATGTTGTGTGCTAACATTGCATCGATTTCAAAAGCTCTGGACTTTCTTAATTTAGAGTTAAAAGTTCCTTCTTGTATGGTTCTAAAATTTGAATCTACCGTTACGTAGCTGCAACTTAAACAAGTTGCTTTAACTGCCGATCCAGAGTCAGCTTCCATATCATAAAAAGTAAAAGAATTTTTCATTGAATTAAATTATTTAAAACTATGCAATCTTTTTTCCTTCTTTAAAATCAGGAATAATCATATCATCAAAAAGACTAGTAAAAGTTTCCTCTTTAGAAATTTTTTCTTCTTGTTTATTTGATCCTATAAAGTTATTTATTCTTTTGTTTAATTCAAAAAGTCTAGCCTCTTCAAAAGTTCCTGCTAAATCATCTAATCCAAGCTCTTTCATATAGGGACTATTCTTAAAAGCCAATTCTAAATAATATGAACCTCGATATTTGTTAACCAATTCGTCTATTTCAAATAATCTTATTTTATCTTCTTTGGCCATTACGTCATCTATCTCTTTTTTTTGTTCTTTTGTTATTGGGATATCTACAAATGGTAAACCAGAAAGATTTTCTTTAGTTTTGATTTCTTGAGATTTATTTTTAGATAAAAATTCTGGAATTTCATAATCATTCTCAGAATTTTTACTAAAGGAAAATTTTCCAGAATTCCAGCTAA
>CACACV010000024.1 GCA_902531025.1 uncultured Pelagibacteraceae bacterium
TCCGTTTAAAAGGAATATAGCTGAAATTAGAACTCTTCCCAATAAATCTAATATATTTGTCATAGACTGAAGTAGTTAATAACTTTATTACATAATATCAAGTAACTGACTTAGATTTTTGACTTGATTTTTTGGCGAATAATCTAAGTTATCAAAAATATTATTGTTTCTATTAACCCAAATAGAATTATAACCAAAATTTCCTCCACCAGAAACATCCCAAGTATTTGCACTTAAAAAAGCAATCTCTTCTTTTTGAATTTTGTATTTTTGAATTGGAATATCATAAACTTTTGAATCTGGTTTGAATATACCTACTTCTTCTATAGAAAAAATATCATCAAAAATATTTTCTAAATTATTATTAGAAACCAACCGATTAAGAAGAGAAGGGGTACCATTTGACAATATAGCTAATTTATAATTTTTTTCTTTTAATTTATTTAAGGTTTCTTTGACTTCTGGGTAAGATGATAAAACTTTATAGAGATCGAGTAAATCATTTTTCATGCTTGGTTCTATATTGAAAACTTTCATTGATTTATTTAAGCTATCTTCTGTAATCTCCCAAAAATCTTTATGTCTTTTCATTAGACTTCTAAGCCAAGTATATTCTAATTGAGTAGTTCGCCAGTAATTTGCAAAACCTTCCCAATTTTTACCTATTTTTTCTTTACATTTTTCAGCTGCGGAATTTACATCAAATAATGTACCGTACGCATCAAATATGATTGCTTTAATATTTTCCATAAACTAATTTAATCTTAATGAGCAATATTAGATTATTTTTTTCAGAAAGTTTATCAATAAATTTTGAAGCAAAACTCAATAAGCCGCAGTCACACTATCTTACAAAAGTTATGAGAATTAAAGTAGGTGAAAATTTCTCTTTGTTTAATGCCAACGGAGAATGGTCTGCTAAAATAACGGAAATATCCAAAGGCATAGCAGAATTTATTGTGATAGAAAAACTAAGACAAAAAGATATTGCTAAAGAAATTTGGTTAGCTTTTTCTCCTATCAAGTCCAATTATTCTAACTTTATGATTCAGAAAGCAACTGAGCTAGGAGTAACTAGATTTATTCCAATTATATTTGATAGAACTATTGTGAGAAAAATAAATAAAGAAAGGTTAGAAAAAATAATTATTGAGGCTTCAGAACAATCTAATCGAATTAATATTCCCTTATTAGAAAAACCTCAAAATCTAAAAAACTTTTTAAATAATTATTCAAAAAAAATAGATCTAGTTTTTACTGATTTAAATACTACAAAAAAAAAATTAGAAGTTAATAAAGAAGCTAATAAGCCATTATGTGCAATTGTCGGACCAGAAGGTGATTTTTCTGAAAAAGAAAGAGAGCTTATTTTAAATTTCAAAAATGTTAGATCAGTTAATATTAATCAAAATATTTTAAGAGCCGAAACAGCATCAATTTCTATAATTTCTATAATTAGCTATATTCTAAGTTTATAAATATTTTTTAATTATTTTGATAGACTTTTTAATATCATCACGGTGAGAAATCATTGAGATATACTCTCCATTTTTAAGAAGTATAACTGGAGTACTGTGATCTATATTGTATTCGCCATTATCTAAAAAAATTTTTTTACTTATAACTCCCCATGACTTATAAAGTAGAAATATTTTTTCTGGATCTCCCGTTATTCCAATAAATTTATTTTCAAAGTTGCTTAAATAATCTTTCACAACCTCAGGAGTATCTCTTTCTGGATCTACACTTATAAAAAAAACTTTTATATCTTTCTTTTTATTTTTTAATTTATCTAAAACAATATCTATTTTATTTAATGTCATTGGGCAAACATCAGGACAATTTGTAAAGCCAAAAAAAATTGCTGTTAACGGTCCACCAAAAGACTCTTCAGTAATAGTATTGTTATTCATATCTTTAAGGGAAAATTCTGAACCTTTAAATGCTGCAATAGATTCATCTTTCTGACTTTCCATTGATAAAAAAACTGGCAGCATAATAAATAAAAAAATTATAAGGCAACCAGCTAAAATGCTTATAGAAGTTTTTAATTTCATTGTTGTAAAATTATTTATACTAACTATATAAAGGACATGTCTATCATAAAGAAACTATTTGGCACACTATTGCAAAAACCTTGGGAACAAAACCAAGTCGCAATAGATAGCACTCATTCTGGACGAACATTTAATCTTTCAAATCAAATGTCAGCTGTAATCATAATTTTTGGTGTGAGTACTGCAATATTTAGTTTGATATTTACTGGGTATCTTTATTCTTTACCACCAGAACAAGATACAACATTTATTTTAAAAACTACCTTAGTATGGATTAATACTTTAATTTTAGTCTTCGTAACCTTTTTCTTTAATAAAATCAGCAGTGATCTAAAAAAAAATTTTACAGACAAAATTAAAAAAAATTTAATTTATGTAGGAGGTTTAAGTTATTTATTTTTATTTTTGCAGTTAACATTATGGTATCAACTTATGAAAACCGGAAATTTTGTAGATACTAATACTTACTTTTCATCTTTTTATATATTCACTGCATTGCATGGCATACATCTCCTAGGAGGTTTATTTTTTTGGGGAAAAGTTTGCTCAAGAATATTCAAATTAAATGAAAAAGAATATGCTAAAGAGGAAAAAAATATTAATGCTTTGGCGTTATACTGGTTTTTCTTGTTTATCGTATGGATAGTTTTCTTTGCAATAATGTTTATTTATAATGATGCTGTAATAGCTTGGTGTAAATCTTTGATTGCTTAATCTTTTACAAAAATAAAACTAAAATAGATCCAACAACTGCAATAATCACCAAAAGTATATTTACAGATTTTAAATATTTCTTAGTTTCAGGTTTAATTTTACCTTTTGAAAAGGCACCAGCGCCCAAAGATATAACAACAAAAAAAAGTAAAACTAAAACGAGTATTGAGATTAAAATTCCTAGTTTTCCAAACATATAATTGTTGTATATAGTACTTTATTTAATAGAATTTTATGACATTTTGTCATAGGTATTTATAAAATTATTATTCTATATAAGCTGCTATGCATCCAGGTATTATATTTTTTTTAGTTATTCTCGGCTCTATACTATTCCATATTTTTACACCTTGGTATTGGACTGATATTGCCTCCAATTGGGGTGGAATGGATGATACTATTACCCTAACTTTCTGGGTTGGTGGTGGTGTTTTTGTAGCCGTTTGTCTTTTCATGGTTTATTGCGTATTTAAATTTTCTTACAAAGAAGATCGTAAAGCAGAATACAAACCTGAAGATAAAAGATTAGAAAAAATACTTACGTGGGCAACAACATTGGGAGTAATAGCCTTGTTAGCTCCAGGACTAATTATTTGGAACCAGTATGTTACTGTTCCAAAAAATGCACTTGAGATAGATGTGATGGCATGGCAATGGGGATGGCAATATAGATTACCAGGTAAAGATGGTAAATTAGGAACTACACAAGTTATAAATATAAATGACGAAAATCCTTTTGGAATTAATTTAGACGATCCATATGGTAAAGACGATGTTATGATACAAAGTGATGCAATAAATTTAAAAAATAATAGACCAGTAAAAATTTTGTTAAGATCTGTTGATGTTCTTCATAATTGGTATGTTCCACAATTTAGAGCAAAAATGGATGCAGTTCCAGGCGTTGTAACATTTTATTGGTTTGAGCCAAACAAAACAGGAGAGTATGAAGTTTTATGTGCTGAATATTGTGGTGTTGGACACTATGCTATGAGAGGAACTGTATTAGTTCAAGATGAGCAAGAATATGAAACTTGGCTAGGAGAACAAGAAACATTTTTAGATTTAATTGCAAAACAACAAAATTTAGTAATAGGAGATACAAAATTAGCAAAAAATAATAATTTAAATAAAGAATAAAGATATATATATAGAAGGAATAAAACTATGTCAGACGAATACGATAATAATAAAACATACCAAGCTCAATCATCAGAGACAATGGGTGGTTCTGCACCTACTTCTCCAGACATGGATTACGTTAGACCAGCAGAAATTCCTGATCAAGAATTATATCATGGTCATAGTTTTATTACCAAGTGGGTCTTTTGTCAGGATGCAAAAGTTATTGGAGTTCAATATTTTCTTACAGCAGTATTTACAGGTATAGTTGGATTAATTCTTTCATGGTTAATGAGATTGCAATTAGGATTTCCTGGAGCGGCAGGATTTATGACCGCTGAACATTATTACCAATTTGTGACGATGCATGGAATGATAATGGTAGTTTATTTTTTAACTGCGCTATTTTTAGGCGGTTTTGGTAACTACTTAATACCTTTGATGGTTGGTGCAAGGGACATGGTTTTTCCTTACGTCAACATGATAAGTTTTTGGATGTTCTTTATTGCCGTAGCAGTTTTAATGGCTAGTTTTTTTGTTCCAGGAGGGCCGACAGGTGCTGGATGGACATTGTATCCACCACAAACAATTTTACCAGGAACTCCCGGCGCTGGTATGGGAATACTATTGATGCTTGTTTCTTTATCTTTATTTGTAATTGGATTCACTATGGGTGGATTAAATTATCTAATAACAATATTACAAGCTCGTACTAGAGGAATGACTTTAATGAGAATGCCACTAACAGTTTGGGGTATTTTTACCGCTACTGTATTAGCAATGTTAGCTTTTCCGGCTTTGCTAGTTAGTGCAATTATGATGACTTTAGATAAAATTCTAGGAACAAGCTTTTTTATGCCAACAATTTTACAGGCTGGAGAAGTGCTTGAATATGGTGGTGGAAGTCCAATACTTTTTCAACACTTATTTTGGTTCTTTGGTCATCCAGAAGTTTACATTGTAGCATTACCAGCATTTGGAATAGTTTCTGATTTAATTTCAGTACATTCAAGAAAAAATATATTTGGTTACAGAATGATGGTTTGGGCAATCGTTGGAATTGGAGCTTTGGAATTCCTGGAATATTAATTATACCTGCGATTATATTAGAAGTTATTGGACCAATATTAATTATTATAGGTTACAAAACAAAAATAGCAGCTGGCTTTTTAAGTTTATTTTGCATTCTAACAGCAATAATTTTTCATAATGACTTTTCAGATCAAATGCAACTTACATCTTTTTTAAAAAATATTGCTCTAGCGGGTGGATTTTTGTTTATAGTAGTAAATGGTGCTAAAGAATTTAGTATAGAAAAAAAATTTTTTAAATAATGTCAAATATTGAAGTTAAAAAAATTATTAAACCTATTCTTGCTTCTGATGGGGCAGGAGTAAAATTAAAAAGAAGCATTGGAGTTGATCCTGATTATTTTGATCCATTTTTAATGTTAGATGAATTTGGATCTGAAGATAAAGATGATTATATTGGAGGCTTTCCAGCTCACCCTCATAGAGGAATTGAAACTGTAACCTACATGCTTCAAGGAGAATTTGAACACAAAGATAGTACTGGCGCAAAAGGAAGAATGAGATCGGGAGATGTGCAATGGATGAAAACAGGAAGTGGAATTATTCATTCTGAAATGCCAGCAATGAGTGAAGGGAAACTTCATGGTTTTCAGCTTTGGGTTAACATGCCCGCAAAAGAAAAAATGAGTAAACCAGATTACATTTATATAGACTCAAAAAAAATGCAGAACTTTAAAGATAATGATAAAATTGTAAAAGTTATTGCAGGTAAGTTTAAAAGTGCAGAAGGTCCGGTAATTGGTCATAGTGTTGAACCTGTTTACTTTGATATTGAGCTTAAAAAAGATAAAGAACTGAATTATAAGTTACCATTAACTCACAACTCTTTTATATATTTAATTGAAGGAGAAATTAAAATAGGTGAGAAAACTCATGATAAAGTTGAAAATTCAACTTTAATACTTTTGTCCAAAGGAGAACAGCTTAAAGTTACTTCTTTAACTAAAGCAAAATTTTTATTAATATCTGGTAAACCAATTGGTGAGCAGATAGCAAGAGGTGGTCCATTTGTTATGAATACAAAACAAGAGATACTTCAAGCTATTGATGATTACCATAATGGTACTTTTGTAAAATAATGAAAGCTGCATTAATTAATAAAACAGGTGGACCAGAAGTAATAGAATTAAAAGATATTATTTTAGAAAAACCTGATGTAGATGAAGTAACAATTGAACAAAAAGCAATTGGCTTAAACTACATTGATACCTACCACAGATCTGGCCTTTATCCATTAAAACTACCAATAGGATTAGGTCTTGAAGGTGCTGGCATAATTACTGATGTTGGATCTAGTATTAAAAATTTTAAAGCTGGAGATAGAGTGGCATATGCTGCAATACCATTAGGTTCTTATTCAACACATAGGAATTTTCCTGCAAGTAAACTTGTTAAAATACCTGAAGAAGTGGATTTTGAAGTGGCAGCAACTTTAATGACAAAAGGTTTAACTACTTATTATCTTTTACACCAAACCTATAAGGTTAAATCTGGTGATACTATTTTATTTCATGCAGCTGCAGGAGGTGTTGGGCAAATATTTGGTCAATGGGCAAAAAGTTTAGGGTGCAATGTAATAGGAACAGTTGGATCAGAAGAAAAAATTGAAGTCGCTAAAAAATATGGATATGACCATGTAATAAATTATTCAAAAGATAATTTCCCAACTAAAGTAAATGAATTAACTGATGGTAAAGGTGTTCCTGTTGTTTATGATGGTGTTGGTAAAGATACATTAGAAGGTTCATTAGAGTGTTTAAAAATGAGGGGAATGATGGTTTCATTTGGCAATGCGTCTGGACCACTTTCAGATATTAACGTTCCTAAAATGCTACAGCCAAAAGGATTATTTTTTGTAAGACCTTCAATGCAACAATATTTAAGTACTAAACAAGAATTGGATGAAGCTGCATCAACTATGTTCGAAAAAATAAAATCTGAAAAAGTAAAAATTGAAATATTTAAAAAATATAGATTAGAAGAGGTTATGCAAGCTCATATAGATTTGGAAGCAAGAAAAATTCTAGGCCCAGCAGTAATTATTCCAAATTAATCTATCTTCACATCCATATCAGACATATGCAATCTCAAGGCATTTGTTGATATTTGAATTTCTCTAATAAAAAATATTATAGATATAATCATTGATAAACAGCAAGTACCAAAAATTATTCTTGCTAAAAAAACCTCATCTAAATATAGAGCAAACACTGTTAACATATTAAATAAGAAACCAAATGCAGCAAACATTATCGTCCATCTTATAATTGTAATTCTGCTACTTAAGTTTATAAACTGACTCTTCCACTCAGGAGGGATATGTTTTTCATATACATGCTCATCATGAAGTTCTCTAATAAGCTTACTTAAAGTATGAAATCTATTGCTATAAACGCTCATTAAAAGAGGTATTGCCGGAAACATTAATGCAGTTACTGTGTAATCTATATTCATACGAATCAATTTGATTATGAATCTAGCCTTTGTTATTTACAAGTAAATTATAATGCAAAACATCAAATTATTTACTGAATTAACAAGACTAAATAAACCAATTGGTTTTATGTTGTTATTTTGGCCATGCATTTGGGGTCTCACCCTTGCTTATGATTTTAATTTATCTCCAGAAATATTTATTTTTTATGGTGCTCTTTTTTTTTCAGGTTCAGTATTAATGAGATCAGCAGGATGTATAGTTAACGATATATCTGATAAAAATTTTGATAAACTAGTAGAGAGAACTAAAAGTAGACCAATTGCATCTGAAAAGATTTCAATAAGATTAGCTGCTATTTGCGCCACAATATTATGTGCTATTGCATTTTTAGTTTTAATTAATTTTAATAAATTTACGATATTGATGGCTTTAATATCTATGCCTCTTGCCTTTACTTATCCTTTAATGAAAAGATTTACATATTGGCCACAACTATTCCTAGGAATAACATTTAATTACGGTTTAGTTTTAGCTTGGATTTCAATAAAAAATGACATTTCCATAATTCCAATAATATTTTACTTTGGAGCCATATTTTGGACACTGGGTTACGACACAATATATGGATATCAAGATATAAAGGATGATGAAATTATAGGAGTTAAATCAACTTCAATAAAGTTTAAAAATAACCCAAAAAGATTTGTTTTAATTTGTTATTTAACTTTTATTGCTTCATTAATTCTGATTGGTTTGCTAATGAAATTTAATTTATTTTACTTTTTATTTTTAATTATTTCTGTTTTCCAGTTAATTTTTTTTCAAATATACAAATTGAATGTTAATAATCCTATGAGCTGCTTAGCTAAATTTAAAAGTAATAATTTTGTAGGATTACTAATTTTTATAAATTTATTAATCGGTAAGATAATATAAAATGACAAATTTTGAAATTTTAAAAAGATTATTTAAAGATTATACAATAAAATATTTAAATAAGATTATTTTAGCAGTTTTTTTTTCAATTCTAGTTGCAGGAAGTACTTCTGCAACAGCATGGCTTTTAGACCCTGCTATAGAAAAAATATTTATTAATAAAGATCAAACTTTAATATTTGTTATTCCATTTTTGATTGTTATAGCTTTTGCAACTAAAGGAATTTCACTTTACATGGCAAAGTATTTAATGATCACAGTTTCCGAAGAGGTAAAAAAAAGAATTCAAATTGATATGCTATCTTCTTTCATTAAATCTGATACTGAATTTGTAGAAAACAAACACACAGGAAGATATGTTTCCAATTTAAATTTTGATGTGAATCAAATAACAGGAATGTTGAGTAATTCTTTTTTAAGTTTTTTTAAAGATGGATTGACATTAATTGGTTTATTAACAGTCATGTTTATTCAAAATTGGAGACTTTCCTTAATTGCAATAATTATGATTCCAATAGCATCAATCGTGGCAAAAAGATTAGGTAAAAGAATGAGCAAAGTCACTACTGAAGCTCAGGAAAAATCAGGAGATTTAAATAAATATTTAATTGATTTGTTTAAAAATCATAAAATAATTAAAATTTTTCAAAGAGAAAAATATGAATATTTAAGATCTGAAAAATTTGTTAACGATCTTAAAGAAAAATCAATAAAAATTTATACTATTTATTTTAGATCAACGCCAATAATGGAAACATTAACAGGTATAATAATTGGAATTTTAATTTTTTATTCAGGTAAATTAATTATGAATGAGCAGTTAAGTATTAACAACTTTTTCTCATTTCTTGCCGCTATGATGTTGGCTTATCAACCTGTAAAATCACTCGCAACTATTCATGTTGGAATAGGGCAAGGATTATCAGCTGGAAAAAGAATATTACCAATTATTGATATTCAAAATAAAATTACACTAAACGAAAATGGAAAAAATCTTAATTTAAATGAAGCTTTAATAAATTTTGACAAAGTAAATTTTAATTACCAGTCTAATGAAAGTAATGAAGTATTAAAAAATATTAGTATCGATATTAAAGGTGGAAAAATGACAGCTCTTGTAGGTCATAGTGGATCGGGAAAATCTACATTATTAAACTTAATACCTAGAATTTATGACCCGACCTCAGGCCAAATTTTAATAGATGGACAAATCATAAAAGATGTAAATCTTTCATCGCTCAGAAAAGAAATTTCAATAGTAGATCAAAATACTACACTATTCGATGATACTGTTTTCAATAATATAAAATATGCGAAACCAGACGCTACAAACGAAGAAATTTATAAAGCGGCTGAAATGTCGATGAGCACTGATTTTATTAACAATCTTGATAAAAAATTTGAAACAATAATAGGAGAAAATGGGGTTAAATTATCAGGTGGTGAGAAGCAAAGATTATCTATTGCTCGTGCCTTTTTAAAAAATAGCAAAATAATACTTCTTGATGAAGCTACTTCTTCATTAGACTCTGAAACAGAAGAAAAAATTCAAAAAGCACTTGTTGAATTAACTTCAAACAAAACCACAATTGTAATAGCTCATAGATTATCAACAATATTAAGTTCTGATAAAATTTATGTTATCGACAATGGATCTGTAATTGCCGAAGGTAAACATAATGAACTACTTGAATCGTCAGATATTTATAAAAATTTTTATAACAAACAGATTAAAAATAATTAATGTTTTTTATTTATGAAGTTTTAGGATTAATTTTTATTATATTTTCTCCTCTGATATTTTTTACAAGAATAATCTTAGGTAAAGAAAATCCTAAAAGATTTTTAGAAAAGTTTTGTATATATTCAAAAAGTATAAATACTAAAAAAATAGTCTGGTTACATGGTTCAAGTGTAGGAGAAATTTTAAGCGTTATTCCAATAATTCATAAATTAGAAAAAAATAAAAAAATAAAAAAAATATTATTATCATCTTCTACAACTAGTTCAGCATTAATATTTTCAAAATACAAGTTTAAAAAAACTACTCATATATATTTCCCAATTGATACTAATTATTTAACTAATAAATTCATTAATTATTGGAAACCAAAGATAGCTATATTTATAGACTCTGAAATATGGCCAAATATGTTTGATAATTTAGAAAAAAATAATATTCCTATCGTTTTGATAAATGGAAGAATTACTAAAAAGAGTTTTAAAAGATGGATGAGATTTCCATCTTTTGCGATAAAAATCTTTAGCAAGATATCTCTTGCAATGCCTCAAAATACCGAAACTTCAAAATATTTAAAAAAATTAGGAGCAAAAAAAATTAAAATTGCTGGAAATTTAAAATATTTTGGTGAATCAAAAAATTTTTTTGACAAAAGTATAAAACAAAAATTTAAAAATAGACTAGTTTTTTGTGCTGCAAGTACACATTATAATGAAGAATTAATAATAGGAAAATTACATAAAAAATTAAAATCAAAATATAAAAACTTAATAACTATTATTATTCCAAGACATATAAACAGATCAAATTCTATAATTAATGAATTAGAAAGTATTAATTTAAATATAGTGACTAGATCCTCAGGACAAAAAATTTCTAAACACTCGGACATATACATTGCTGATACTTATGGAGAAGCATCAAAATTTTATAAATTATCAAAAGTAACCTTTTTGGGGGGTTCTTTGATAAATCACGGAGGACAGAACCCACTTGAGCCAGCCAGAGTTGGAAATTACATATTACATGGTCCAAATATACAAAATTTTAGAGAAGTTTATAAAATGCTATCAGAATTAAAGATTTCATCAAAAGTAAATAATATTAACAATATGAAAAGGATTATTGATAGAATAATTGGATATAAACGACCTTTAAAAGTTATTAAAAAATTGAACTTTATAGGTAATGATATTCTTAAAAAAAACCTTAGTGAAATAAATAAGTTCTTATAATGAAGATTAATAAACCATTTTTTTGGAATAATATAAATTTAATTTCAATTTTATTATACCCTTTAAGTTTAGTAACATTTTTTATAAATATTTTAAAAAAAACATCTTATAAAAGAAAAATTAAAATTAAAACAATTTGCGTTGGTAATTTATATGTTGGTGGCACTGGTAAGACACCATTATCAATTAAAATAAATAAAATTTTAAAAAAAGAATATAAAACAGTTTTTATAAAGAAAAAATACCCTAATCAAATTGATGAACAAAAGATTTTAAAACATAATGGAAATTTAATTTGTAAAAATAATAGAATCGAAGCACTTGAAGCTGCATTTAAAAAAAAATATCAGATAGCAATTTTAGATGATGGTCTTCAGGAAAAAAAATTTAAGTATGATATTTCAATTGCATGCTTTAATAGCTCGGATGGATTAGGTAATAAAATTTTAATTCCTGCTGGGCCATTAAGAGAACCTGTATCTGAAATAAAAAATTATGATGCTGTTTTTTTAAATGGGGAAAATAATAATAAAAAACTTTTTAGTCACTTAAAAAAAATAAATAATAAAATAGATATATTTATAGCAAAATATATTCCAATAAATTTAAAAACATTTAATCGTAATAGTAATTTTATATTCTTTTGTGGATTAGGCAATCCAAAAGAATTTGAAAGGACTCTAAAAAAATATAAATTTAAAATTAAAGATAAATTTATTTACCCAGATCATTATGATTTTTCTGACTCGGATATTATGGGTATAAAAAAAATAGCTAAAAAGAAAAATCTTAAAATAGTTACTACTGAAAAAGATTATTTAAGATTAAGTAAAAAAAATAGAAAAAATATTAAATTTCTTAAGATAGATTTAAATATTAAAAATGCTAAAAATTTCTCAAAATTTTTGATGGAAAGATTATGAAAAAAATAATTTATTTTATTGAGTTTATATTTGTTAACATTTTTTTCATTCTTTTTAAATTTTTAGGATATAGAATTTCATCTAATTTTGGATTTTTAATTGGAAAATTGTTTGGACCTATATTTAGATCAAAAAGATCAATAATAAATAATATTAAAAAATCAAATATTACTCAAAAACAAAATTACAAAAATATCGCTAGCAATGTTTTGGGAAATTATGGAAGAATTTTTTCAGAATATCCTTTTTTAAAAAATTTCCACAACGGAGAACTTGATAGATTTATTGAAATAGATGGAAAAAATTATTTAGAAATAATTAAAAAAGAAAAAAAAAGTGTAGTTTTTGTATCTGGCCATTTTAACAACTTTGAATTAATGGCTATGCAAATTGAAAAAATGGGAATTGAATTGTCTGCTATTTATCGACCTCTTAATAATATTTTCCTTAACAAAACAATGGAACAAATCAGGACAAAATATATTTGCAAAAATCAAATTAAAAAAGGAATAGCTGGTACAAGGCAAATAATCAAAGATTTAAAAAAAGGAAATTCTGTAGCATTGATGATTGATCAAAGAGTTAGAGAAGGATCAAAAGTAAAATTTTTTGGTAACTTAGCTACTACTACTACAATCCCAGCACAACTGATAAAAAAATATAAATGTGAACTTGTCCCAATTTATATTGAAAGAAAAGATAAGTATTACTTTAAAATGCAT
>CACACV010000025.1 GCA_902531025.1 uncultured Pelagibacteraceae bacterium
CTAAATCAAGAAATAAAGTTAGCAAAAAGTAATCACAAGTTGTATAAGTAGACCGAATCAATTTATGACATCAAAATTATCTGAACATATGAATAATCTAATTCCGATGGTTGTTGAGCAATCGAGCAGAGGAGAGAGAGCTTATGATATTTATTCAAGATTGCTTAAAGAAAGAATTGTATTTGTTGTGGGCCCTATAAACGATAGTGTTGCATCTTTAGTAACTGCTCAATTATTATTTTTAGAATCAGAGGATCCAAAAAAAGAAATCTCTTTATATATTAACAGTCCAGGAGGTCTAGTAACTGCTGGCCTAGGAATTTATGATACAATGCAATACATTAAACCTGAAATTAGCACTCTATGCATAGGCCAAGCGGCAAGTATGGGTTCTTTTTTATTAGCAGCTGGTGAAAAAGGAAAAAGATTCTCTTTACCAAATTCTAGAATAATGGTTCACCAACCTTCAGCTGGCTTTCAAGGTCAAGCAACTGATATAGAAATACATGCGAATGAAGTTCTATCATTAAAAAAAAGATTAAATGAAATCTATTCAAAACATACAGGCAAATCAGTTGATGAAATTAAAACATCCTTAGAGAGAGATAATTTTATGACGCCCGAGAACGCAAAAGATTTTGGTTTGATAGATAAAGTAGTAGATAAAAGACAATAATCAACTATATATAGTTTTTTCTCAACCTATACTTGATTAACAAGACTCATTTGTATTAAAGTCTTAAAATTGATTCGTTAAAAAAAAATTATGAGTAATAACAATAAAAATATTCTTTACTGTTCTTTTTGCGGCAAGAGCCAACATGAAGTTAGAAAATTAATTGCAGGTCCAACTGTTTTTATTTGTGATGAATGTGTTGAGCTTTGTATGGATATTATAAAAGAAGAAAGTAAAGATACTTTTGTAAAACATCAGGATGGTCTTCCATCCCCAAAAGAAATTTGCAAAGTTTTAGATGATTATGTAATTGGTCAAAGTTTAGCAAAAAAAGTTTTATCAGTTGCTGTCCACAATCATTACAAGAGATTAAATTACGAAAATAAAACAAGTAAAAATGTTGAATTATCAAAATCAAATATTCTTTTGGTTGGACCAACAGGTTGTGGAAAAACTTTATTGGCTCAAACCTTAGCTAGAATTTTAGATGTTCCATTTACGATGGCAGATGCAACAACTTTAACAGAAGCTGGATATGTGGGTGAGGATGTTGAAAATATAATTTTAAAATTATTACAAGCTGCAGACTATAATGTTGAAAAAGCTCAAAGAGGAATTGTTTATATTGATGAAGTAGACAAAATTAGTAGAAAATCAGAAAACCCTTCTATTACAAGAGATGTATCAGGTGAAGGAGTTCAGCAAGCATTATTGAAAATTATGGAAGGAACTATAGCTAGTGTGCCGCCTCAAGGAGGAAGAAAGCATCCTCAACAAGAATTTTTACAAGTTGATACTACAAACATTTTATTTATCTGCGGCGGAGCATTTGCAGGATTAGATAAAATAATTTCTCAGAGGGACAAAGGTTCATCTATAGGATTTGGCGCTGAAGTAAAAAGCTTAGAAGATAAAAAAACTGGTGAATGGATGAAAAACTTAGAACCTGAAGATTTATTAAAATATGGATTGATTCCAGAATTTATAGGCAGACTACCAATTACAGCTACACTTGAAGATCTAGACGAGAAATCTTTAGTAAAAATTTTACTAGAACCAAAAAATTCTCTAATAAAACAATATCAAGAATTATTTAAGTTAGAAGGAACGAAATTAGTTTTTAAAGAACAAGCTATTAAGGAAATAGCTAATAAAGCAATTAATAAAAAAACAGGAGCAAGAGGTTTAAGATCTATACTTGAAAATATATTACTTAAAACTATGTTTGATTTACCTAGTCAAGATAATGTTGATGAAGTAATCATTGATTTAGGGGCGGCAAAAGGAAACACTCAGCCGATTATAGTACACTCTAAGAACAAAACGAAACCAGAAAAAACTTCAGCTGCTTAAAAAAAACAGTTAATAAGCTTTTATTTTCTATTGCAATATAAATTATAATAACCATATTTAGCAAATGGAAGTAAAAATTACTCAGCCTTTGTTACCACTCAGAGATATAGTTGTTTTTCCAAGTATGGTAATCCCATTGTTTGTTGGAAGAGATAAATCTATTACTGCACTCAATGAAGTCATGAAAGGTAACAAGAAGATAGTTCTTACAACTCAAAAAAATTCTGAAGTAGATGATCCAAAAAAAAATGATATTTTTTCATATGGTTGTGAGAGTAATATTCTGCAACTATTAAAATTACCAGATGGAACTGTTAAAGTTTTAGTAGAAGGAACTAAAAGAGTAAAAATTATAGACTTTAAAGATGATGAAAAATTTATTTCATGTTCGTTTGAATATCTTAAAGAAACTATGCCTAAAGAAGAGGATCTTTTGCCTTTAGCATTAACGGCTGTTAGAAGATTAGAAAAACTTACTTCAATAAATAAAAAGATTACATCTGAAACTATAAATAATATTAAAGAACTTAAGGATCCATCGAAAATTGCAGATAATATTGCTTCACATATAAATTGTACTATTTCTGAAAAACAACAAATATTTGAAACTTTGGATGTTAAAAAAAGATTAAATAGCATTATTAAAATAATGGAAAACGAAACAAGCATAATAGGTGTTGAGAAAAGAATTAGAGGCAGAGTTAAAAACCAAATGGAAAAAACTCAGAGAGAGTACTATTTAAATGAACAATTAAAAGCAATCCAAAAAGAGCTTGGAGAAATTGAAGATGGAAAAGACGAAACAACTAATTTAAAAAAATCAATTCAAAAGGCAAAAATGCCTAAAGATGTAGAAAAAAAATGCATGGCTGAGCTTAAAAAATTAAAAAATATGAGTCCTATGTCAGCTGAAGCAACAGTTGTAAGAAACTATCTTGATTGGATGATCGACATACCTTGGTTTAAAAAAGATAAAGTAGATATTAATCTGAACAATGCATTAAAAACATTAAACGATGATCACTATGGTTTAGAAAAAGTTAAAGAAAGAATTATAGAATTTTTAGCTGTTCAGAAAAGGATGGAAAAAATAAAAGGTCCAATATTATGTTTGGTAGGACCTCCTGGAGTTGGAAAAACTTCTCTAGGAAAATCTATTGCTAAAGCTACAAATAGGCAATTTATTAGAATGTCACTAGGTGGAGTTAGGGATGAAGCTGAGATTCGTGGTCATAGAAGAACATACATTGGTTCACTTCCTGGTAAAATAATTCAAATGATGAAAAAAGCCGGAACTAAAAATCCTCTATTTTTATTAGATGAAGTAGATAAAATTGGGAACGATTATAGAGGAGACCCATCTTCTGCGTTATTAGAAGCTTTAGATCCGGAACAAAATACAACATTTAATGATCATTATTTAGAAGTTGATTATGACCTTTCTGATGTAATGTTTGTAACAACTGCAAATACACTTAATATCTTGCCGCCATTATTAGACAGAATGGAAGTTATTAGAATTCCTGGTTATACAGAAGATGAAAAAATTAATATAGCGAATAAATATTTGTTACCTAAACAAATTAAAGACAATGGCATTAGAGAAGGTGAGATGAATCTTAAAGATGGTACAATAAAAGAAATTATTAGAAATTATACGAGAGAGTCAGGTGTTAGAAATTTGGAAAGAGAAATTTCTAAAGTTACAAGAAAAGTTGTTAAAAAAGTAGTTAATGAAGAAGAGAAAAACGTTGAGGTTAATGAAGAAAATATATCAACTTTCTTGGGAGTTAAGAAATTTAAATTTGGAGAATTAGAACAGGAAAATAAAGTAGGTATTGTAATTGGCTTGGCTTGGACAGAATTTGGAGGAGAAATATTAAAAATCGAAACAGTTAATATGCCAGGCAAAGGAAGAATGCAAATTACTGGAAAATTAGGCGATGTGATGCAGGAATCAGTAAAAGCCGCCAAATCATTTGTTAGATCAAAAAGTTTAGAATATGGAATTATACCTCCAACTTTTGAAAAAAAAGATTTTCATATTCATGTTCCAGAAGGAGCTACACCTAAAGATGGTCCATCTGCAGGTATAGCAATGGTTACATCAATAGTTTCATCTATCACAAATATTCCAGTAAATAGAGAATTGGCAATGACTGGCGAGGTTACAGTTACGGGCCAAGTTTTACCAATTGGTGGATTAAAGGAAAAATTATTAGCTGCGCATAGAGCGGGAGTAAAAAAAGTTTTAATACCTAAAGAAAATGAAAAAGATCTAGTAGATGTACCGAAAAAAGTACGTGAAGATATTAAAATCATTCCAGTCGAAAATGCAGGTGAAGTTATAAAGATTGCATTAATTAAAGAACCTAAACCTATCGAGTGGACAGATGTAGAAAAATTATCTGAATCTAAGAAAGACGATAAATCGCAAGCTAGCATTCAGTAATAAACAATTTACATTATTAATCTGTTGATGTATTAGTACCATGATTTTGGGCGGTTAGCTCAGCTGGTAGAGCATCTCGTTTACACCGAGGGGGTCAAAGGTTCGAGTCCTTTACTGCCCACCAAAATTATGGGGGTGTAGCTCAGTTGGTTAGAGCACGTGCCTGTCACGCACGGGGCCGAGGGTTCGAGTCCCTTCACTCCCGCCATTAAAATGATAATGATTCTCAAAAAATAGAAAATTTAACTAATTATTGTTATTAACGTGACTATATTTCACTGTAATTAACCTAAATTGCAATTATATAGCTTATTAATCAACAATTATGTGGATTAATAACACTTTAACGAAGATTAAAATTAACTATAATATGAATCTTTTCAGTATTTTCTTATTCTTAGAATTAATAATATAAAATAAAACTATATGCTTGCTGATTTTTTAAAAGATTATCTACCAATAATTCTATTTTTAATAATAGCCTTAGGATTGAGCATTCTATTTATAGCTATAAATTATTTAGCTTCACCAAAAAATCCAGATCCTGAAAAATTGTCTGCATACGAATGTGGTTTTGAGCCGTTTAACGATTCAAGAATGGAGTTTGATGTAAGGTTTTATCTTGTTGCAATACTATTTATTATTTTTGATCTAGAAATTGCATTTTTATTTCCTTGGGCAATATCACTAGGTCAAATTGGTTTATTTGGTTTTATTTCTATGATGATTTTTTTATTTATTTTAACAGTTGGATTTATTTATGAGTGGAAAAAAGGAGCATTAGATTGGGAATAAAATGAATTTGGAAGATAAGAATAATAAAATACCAGAGGAATTTAAGCAACTTGCTCAAGATTTTAGCGACAATGGTTTTATAACAACTTCATTGGATAATCTTGTAACTTGGGCAAGAACTGGCTCTCTTCATTGGATGACCTTCGGTTTAGCTTGTTGTGCTGTAGAAATGATGCAAACTTCAATGCCTCGTTATGATCTTGAAAGATTTGGAGCTGCACCAAGAGCTTCACCAAGACAATCTGATGTTATGATTGTTGCAGGAACATTAACTAATAAAATGGCTCCAGCCTTGAGAAAAGTATATGATCAAATGCCCGAGCCTAGATATGTAATATCTATGGGTAGTTGTGCAAATGGAGGTGGTTACTATCATTATTCATATTCTGTTGTAAGAGGTTGTGACAGGGTAGTCCCTGTTGACGTTTATGTACCAGGTTGCCCACCATCCGCAGAAGCTCTTTTATATGGAATTATGCAATTACAGAAAAAAATTAGAAATAAAGGAAGTTTAGAAAGATAAAATGATGGAATTAGATAGTCTTGAAAAAATAATTAATTCAGAACTAACATCAAAAATTATAAGCTCAAAGATTAAACATAATCAAATTTTAATAACTATTGATGATAATAATTTAATAGAAGTTTTGTTGTTTTTAAAAACAAACTCTATTACTAAATTTAGACAATTAATTGAAGTTACCGCTGTAGATTATCCAGAAAAAGATCAAAGATTTAGAATGGTATATTTGCTTTTAAGTCACGAGTCTAATTCAAGAATAGTAATTGATTATTATATTAAAGAAAATAAAATTGTTCCTTCAATAACATCCATATATCCATCTGCAAACTGGATGGAAAGAGAAGTTTTTGACATGTATGGAATTGAATTTAAAAATCATCCTGACTTAAGAAGAATTTTAACAGATTATAATTTCAAAGGTCATCCATTAAGAAAAGATTTTCCTTTAACAGGTCATAATGAGGTTCGATATAGCGAGGAAGAAAAAAAGGTAATCTATGAACCTGTTAAATTAGAGCAAAACTATAGAAATTTTGATTATGAAAGTCCATGGGAAGGAACAAAATATATTAAAGAGCAAACTAAAGAATAATGGCAAAAGAAACTAAAAAACTTAATTTAAATTTTGGACCCCAACATCCTGCTGCGCATGGTGTTTTAAGGTTAATTTTACAATTAGATGGAGAAGTTGTTGAGAAAGCTGATCCACATATAGGATTACTGCATAGAGGTACTGAAAAACTTATAGAAAATAAAACATATATTCAAGCGGTGCCGTATTTTGATAGACTGGATTATGTTGCACCCATGAATCAAGAACATGCATTTGCATTAGCAATTGAAAAAATTTTAAAAATTAATGTACCTATAAGAGCACAATACTTAAGAGTTATATTTTGTGAAATAGGCAGGATACTAAGTCATATTTTAAATGTTACAACCCAAGCAATGGATGTGGGTGCCTTAACACCAACTTTATGGGGTTTTGAAGAAAGAGAAATATTAATGGGTTTTTATGAAAAAGTTTCAGGCTCTCGCCTTCACGCAAATTATTTTAGAGCAGGTGGAGTTCATCAGGATTTGCCAAAAGGACTAGATAATGAAATTGCAGAGTTTTGTGAAAGGTTTCCAAAAATAATTGACGATCTAGAAACATTGTTAACTGATAATAGAATATTTAAGCAGAGGAATGTTGATATTGGTATTGTTACTAAGCAAGATGCCCTTGACTATTCTTTTTCGGGTGTGATGCTTAGAGGCTCAGGAGTTCCTTGGGACCTTAGAAAATCTCAACCTTATGATTGTTATGATCAATTAAAATTTAAGATACCTATTGGCAAAAATGGTGACTGTTATGACAGATATTTATGTAGAATTGAAGAGATGAGAGAAAGTGTTAGCATTATTAATCAATGTCTTGCTAATTTACCGAACGGTCCAATAAAAACAAATGACGGAAAAATTACACCTCCTCCAAAAAAAGAAATTAAACAATCTATGGAAGCATTAATACATCATTTTAAGCTTTTTACAGAAGGTTATAGAGTTGATAAAGATGAAATCTATGCAGCAGTAGAAGCTCCAAAGGGTGAATTTGGTGTTTATTTAATATCTGATGGATCAAGTAAGCCTTATAAATGCAAAATAAGGGCTCCTGGATTTTCTCATTTACAAGCAATGGATTACTTAATCAAAGGACATATGTTGGCTGATGTTCCTGCTGTTCTTGGTTCAATGGATATAGTTTTTGGAGAAGTTGATAGATGAGTTTAAAAAAAATCTCTAAAGAACAGCCTGAAGTTTTTAAATTTAATGAAAAAAACTTAAAGGCTGTAAAAAAAGCAATATCAAATTATCCAAAAAACAAAATGAAGAGTGCTGTTATGCCCTTGTTATATATAGCTCAAAAACAAAATGACAATTGGATACCTTTGGCTGCAATGAAACTTATCGCCAAAACTCTTAACATGCCTTACATAAAGGTTTATGAAGTAGCAACTTTTTATACAATGTATAATTTGTCTCCTGTAGGTGAATATTTTTTTCAAGTTTGTACTACAACTCCATGTATGATTAGAGGTGCTTATAAATTAGTTGATGTTTGTAAAAAAAGAATATCTGAAAATGAATCAGAAATTTCAAAAGATGGTAAATCTTCTTGGCTAGAAGTTGAATGCTTAGGTGCCTGTGTAAATGCTCCAATGGTTCAAATTAACGAAGATTACTTTGAAGATCTAGATTCTGAAAAACTAGAAAAAATAATTGAAAAAATAAGTAATAATGAAAAACCTAATCCCGGTTCCTACAGAGGCAGATTAAGCTCAGAACCAGAAAATATTCGAAAAACCTTATTGGATAATAAAAATGCTTAAAGACGAAGATAGAATTTTTAAAAATTTGTATAATGATTTAGGATCAGACATTGACTCTGCTCAATTAAGGGATGATTGGAAAAATACTAAAGAAATTTGTGAAAAAGGTCGAGAATGGATAATAAATGAAATTAAAACATCTGAACTAAGAGGACGTGGAGGAGCTGGTTTTCCAACTGGTTTAAAATGGTCTTTTGCTCCTAAAGAAGTTGGGTCTAGACCTCATTATTTAGTTATAAATGCAGACGAATCTGAGCCAGGAACCTGTAAAGATCGTGATATTTTAAGATTCGAACCTCATAAATTAATTGAAGGATGTTTAATTGCTTCATACGCAGTTAATGCACACGTTTGTTATATTTATATTAGAGGAGAATATTTTAACGAAGGTCAAAAACTTCAAAAAGCAATTGATGAGGCATATAAAAATGGTTTAATAGGCATTAATGCTTCAAGTACTGGTTGGGATTTAGATATCTATATTCATTATGGTGCTGGAGCTTATATATGTGGTGAGGAAACTGCTCTATTAGAAAGTTTAGAAGGCAACAAAGGTCAACCAAGATTAAAACCACCTTTTCCAGCTTTAATAGGATTGTATGGGTGTCCAACAATAATTAACAATGTTGAAACTATTGCAGTTGTACCAACAATATTAAGAAGGGGTGGAAAATGGTTTTCATCATTAGGCAGGGCAAAAAATACAGGAACGAAAATTTATTGTATTTCTGGAAACGTAAATAATCCTTGTAATGTTGAAGAAGAAATGGGAATTCCTTTGAAAGATTTAATTGAAAAGCATGCAGGTGGTGTTGTTGGTGGATGGGATAATCTAAAAGCAGTAATACCTGGAGGATCTTCGATGCCTTTATTACCCAAAAAAGTTTGCGATACAATTAAAATGGATTTTGATGCTTGTGTTGAAAATAAAACTGGACTTGGTACTGCCGGTATAGTTGTTATAAACCAAGATCAAGACATTATTAAGTGTATGGCTAGAATTGCCAGATTTTATAAACATGAAAGTTGTGGTCAATGCACACCTTGTAGAGAGGGTTCTGGATGGATGTGGAGAATGTTAGAAAGAATGGCTAAAGGCGATGCTACTAGAGATGAAGTTGATATGTTAATGGATGTAACCAAACAAATCGAAGGTCATACAATTTGTGCATTTGGTGAGGGATCAGCTTGGCCAGTTCAGGGTTTAATAAGAAATTTTAAAGAAGAAATTATTGAGAGAAATAAATTTGATCCAGTTGTTAAACAGAAAAAAAATGTTCCTTATTTAATTGATCAACATTTATTAGAAAAAGAAAATGCTTAAATTAAAAGTAAATGATATTGATATAGAAGTTGAAGAGGGCTTAACTGTATTACAAGCATGCGAATTAGCAGGTGCTGAAATTCCGAGATTTTGTTACCATGAAAAACTTTCTATAGCAGGAAATTGTAGAATGTGTCTTGTTGAAATGGAAAAATCACCTAAACCTATTGCTTCCTGTGCAATGCCTGCAGCTGATGGAATGGTAATCAAAACTAATACAGTAAAAGTTGAAAAATCTAGAAAAGGTGTGATGGAGTTTCTTCTTGCCAATCATCCACTTGACTGTCCTGTTTGTGATCAAGGTGGTGAATGCGATCTACAAGATCAATCAATGTTTTATGGAATAGACAAAAGCAGATTTAAAGAAAATAAAAGATTTGTACCAGAAAAATATATGGGTCCATTGATTAAAACTCAAATGACAAGATGTATTCATTGTACACGTTGTATTAGATTTGCAACTGAAGTAGCTGGCGTTCCAGAGTTAGGAGCTATCGGAAGAGGTGAAGATATGCAAATTACAACATATCTTGAAAAAGCAATGGAGTCAGAAATGTCTGCAAATGTTATTGATTTATGTCCAGTCGGGGCATTAACTTCAAAACCATATGTATTTGAAGCAAGACCTTGGGAATTAAAAAAAACAGAAACTATTGATGTTATGGACGCCGTTGGATCAAATATAAGAGTTGATACTTATGGTTGGGAAGTAAAAAGAGTTTTACCAAGAATTAACGAAGAAATTAACGAAGAATGGATATCAGATAAAACTAGGTATGCTTGTGATGGTTTAAAAAACCAAAGACTAGATACACCTTATTTTAAAAATAAAAATCAATTTGAAAAAATATCCTGGAAAGAAGCTAATTTAAAAATATTTGATAAAATTTCTAAAATATCCTCTGAAAAAATATCAGGTATTACCGGAGACATGACAAATATGGAGTCATTATTTGCTATTAAAGAATTTTTTGAAAAAACTATAAAATCAAAAAATCTAGACTCAAGAAGTGAAAATTACTATGTCAATTCAAGTAATAGAAGTAACTATATATTTAATTCTAAAATTATAGGAATTGAAGAAACAGATCTTATAATCTTAATTGGCGCAAACCCAAGGTATGAAGCCACAATCTTAAATTCAAGAATTAGAAAGGCTTTTTTAAATAATAATCTTGATATTTTTTCTATTGGTGATGTAGGCGAGCTCACTTATCCTTACGAAGCACTAGAGAATTCTACAAAAGTAATAAATGAAATTGTAAATAATAAACATAAATTATCTGATCTAATTAAAAATTCTAAAAAACCTATGATTATATTAGGTCAATCTTTATTAAAAGCGAAATCTGCTTCATATGTTTTTGAAGAATTAAAAAAATACTTGTTAATAAATAATAAAATAAATGATGATTGGAATGCATTAAATGTTTTATCTAATAATGCATCTACTGTTGGCGCATATGATCTTGAAATATTAAGTTCAAAAAATGGAGAAAATGAAGCTTTAAATAAAATTAAAAAAAATGAATTTGATGTAATTTTTTTATTTGGCCAAGAAAACTTAAAATTTAAAAAAAAGAACGAGTTTATTATATACGTGGGGAGTCATGGAGACAGAGGGGCGGAAATTGCTGATATTATTTTACCTTCTGCCGCATATACAGAGCAGGAAGGTTATTTTACTAATTTAGAAGGAAAAACGCAAAAAGCTTATAGGGCATCATATCCTCCAGGTGAGGCAAAAGAAGATTGGCAAATTATCAATGAACTTGCTGCATCTTTAAAAAGAAAAAAATTGTACACAAATAAGGAGGAATTAATTAATTCAATGAATAACTTTTTAAATTTGCATAAAGATAAAAATTTTCAAGTTCCAAACTATGAATTTATTAATGAAAGAATTTATGTTGATGACATAGACTATTACCATTCTAATTCTATAGCTAGAGCATCCAAAACTATGAGTGAATGCAAAAATTTATCACCAAACATTAAAAAAACTGGAACAGATGGATAGTAATGGAATATTTTTTAATTTTATTATCTGAAGTATATAAAATTATATTTTTATTGGTACCAGTCTTAACTGCCGTTGCTTTGATAGTTTGGTTGGATAGAAGAATTTGGGCTCTTGTTCAAAAAAGAAGAGGTCCAAATGTTGTAGGCCCATTTGGTTTATTCCAATCTTTAGCAGATGCATTAAAGTATATATTTAAAGAAATTATAATCCCGGCAAGTTCAAATAAAATTATATTTATTCTGGCTCCAATTGTTACTATGACATTGGCTTTAATTGCATGGGCTGTAATACCATTCAGTGAAACATTTGTTCTAGCAGATATTAATGTTGGTATACTTTATATATTTGCAGTTTCATCCTTAGGTGTTTATGGAATAATAATGGGTGGATGGGCATCAAATTCAAAATATCCATTTTTAGGTTCTATTAGATCAGCGGCTCAAATGGTTTCATACGAAGTTTCAATTGGAGTAATTATAATTAATGTTTTGCTTTGTGTTGGCTCTTTAAACTTAAGTGACATTGTCCTAGCTCAAAAAAATTTATGGTTTATTGTACCATTATTTCCAATGTTTATCATCTTTTTTATTTCTGCATTAGCTGAAACAAACAGACCACCTTTTGATTTACCTGAAGCAGAAGCTGAATTGGTAGCTGGTTATCAAACTGAATATTCTGGAATGATGTATGCAATGTTTTGGTTAGGTGAATATGCAAATATATTATTAATGTGTTCTTTAGGTTCAATTTTATTTCTTGGTGGATGGCTATCACCAGTTGATATATTTCCGTTTAATACAATACCAGGACCTTTTTGGATGATTTTTAAAATGTTATTATTATTTATACTTTTTTCATTAGTTAAAGCAATTGTTCCTAGATATAGATATGATCAATTAATGAAATTAGGTTGGAAGATATTTCTTCCTTTATCTTTAACGTGGGTTGTTTTAACTGCAAGTTATTTATTATATTTTGATTTATTACCGGTAATTTAATATGAAAATTTCTAGATTATTAAAAACTATATTCATGATTGATTTTTTAACAGGATTAATAATTGCTGTTAAAGAAATATTTAAAGCAAAAAAAACAATAA